>JAABSJ010000068.1 GCA_011390515.1 Oscillatoria sp. | reverse complement strand
GCGAAGAAACTTGGTCTTTTGAACTCGGGCGCGAATCTTAAACCGATGCTCTAACTTTTACCTCTATTCCCACCCTTATCGGAAGATATTTTTAATGGTAGAATGAGCCTCTCTGCGTAAAGAATTAGCAATTCTAAACAATTCCTGGCCGGTATGGAGATAATGCTCGTCATAGTTGAGGGTGAAGAATTCTAACTCATCGATGCCATCGCCAATGCGATCAAGGCAGTAGTAAAGATTCGCAGCAACACTGGCAACCGTTGCGGGATTTTGCATGGATTGGAAATAGATTTGCGCTTGGTTGAGGAAATCCCGGCATTTTTGTAAATAAGCCTGAAAATCGGCCATCAACTCATCATCAAAGGGGTCTGCTGCAAGGTAATCGATTTCATCCCCTAAGCTGTACAAAATTTCATACAGCATTCGGTGGATGGGTTGATACACCTGTTTCACCCATTTTTCGAGGTGATCATCCGGATCAGGGCTGTTTTGGCGAGCGTGATGATAGTTCTGTTGTGCACGATTAGTTCGCGTCTGGCGATCGCGAGTTTGAGAGGGGTATCTACCCGAGGTTTGACGGCGATCGTAAGACTGACGGCGTTGCGGGTCCCCGAGTATTTCATACGCACCATTAATCTGAATCATCCGTTCCGAATCCGATGATTCTAAATTTTTATCCGGATGCACCAGTTTGACTAACCGTCGATACGCTTGCTTAATTTCCGATTGCGTCGCTTGGGGACTAACTCGTAATGTTTCGTAGGGATTAATTACTTCATTCATTTCTACAACTGTCAGGCATTGAAACCCAAATAAGCCTTAAATAAAGATAAATTCACAAAAAAAATCAAGTTCAAAAAGCCTTGAGTGTTTAAGCCCCAATTTTATTGTTTTGTTGGGTATTATCTTTATTTAAAAATTTCAATTACCTATCATAATCTTTTCCAGATACCTTGTCAAGGCTTGAGATTTTTGTCATCCGCACAAATACTCAATAGATTTTTCAGAGGTACAGGAAATATAAATCTGGTATTTAAGCCAGAGTTTGATGCTGTAAATTAATGAACTTAATCACCTCTAATAAAACTACAAATTTAGGCAAAAATTCAACCCCTAAACCTTTGAAAACCCAGGACATAAAAAGCAATTTCCTATCTGGCCCTAGCCGGGTTGGGATTATTCCCCTACACCGGCACTCTCTTCGGATTGATGCCCATCTACGGCCATAATATCTGTTTAACCCCTTAACTGCCGTGGGTGCCGCTTACTTCGGGTTCATCAAACCCACCCAAGAAGCTGGTGCTCGCGCAGAAAATATGGCTTCTCAAAGCTACTGACTCGCGGTAGAAAGGGGATTCGACCCCTTGCTGCCGCTTTTTCTTTGGGGTCCCAGGGTCGCCCACCCCCCCAAGGCGATCGCGCTCCCACAAATTCTCGCTATTATTAAGAAAAGTAAAGAATCACTCATCATTCGGAGTCAGAACATCATGGGACTATTTGGATTAGGCAAAAAACTCACCCTACCCACCCCAGACAAAGCCTTACCGGGACGCCAGGAAGCGATTCGGGTCCCCGCAAATCACTTTGTCAACGGCAATCCCCTCAAACCCCCCTTTCCCGATGGCATGGAACAAGTCATCGTCGGCATGGGGTGCTTCTGGGGGGCCGAACGTAAATTTTGGCAACAAGAAGGCGTCTTCTCCACTGCCGTCGGGTACGCTGCCGGAATCACCCCCAACCCCACCTACCAAGAAGTCTGTACCGGCATGACGGGTCATAATGAGGTTGTTTTGGTAGTGTATGACCCCAAAGTCATTAGTTTTGAAACCCTCTTAAAAGTCTTCTGGGAAAGCCACAATCCCACCCAAGGAATGCGTCAAGGCAATGATAGTGGCACTCAATATCGTTCGGGAATTTATCTGTATTCTGCCGAACAAAAAGAGTTAGCCTTAGCC
Source organism: Oscillatoria sp. (assembly GCA_011390515.1). Lineage (GTDB taxonomy): Bacteria > Cyanobacteriota > Cyanobacteriia > Cyanobacteriales > Laspinemataceae > Laspinema. The sequence goes on along the minus strand of JAABSJ010000068.1, from coordinate 23,188 downwards.
TCCAAAAAAGCCTATCAAAAAGCCCTCTCTGCCGCAGGATATGGCGAGATTACCACCGAAATTATGGATGCCCCCGAGTTCTACTATGCTGAAGAATACCATCAGCAATACTTGGCGAAAAATCCCAATGGCTATTGTGGTTTAGGCGGAACCAATGTGGCTTGTCCCGGCATGAGTCAAACTTCAGCGGTTTAGTCTACACCACAGGATTTACGCATAGAAAACCCACCCTAGGGCAGCCAAAACCCGCACCCTAAAGGGTGGGGCTATACGGACGAAGCCTGCCTACGCAGGCTGCAAGAGTATAGTAGGTTTTTAACAACCGAATTGGGATGATTTATTTTGGGGAATACCCCTAAATGTAAAGGCGATTCGCGAATCGCCTCTACATTTAGTAATGCGTAAACTAAACCCTTCACCTCGTTCCCAGGCAGAGCCTGGGAATGCCACAAGGGAGGCTCGGGAGCATCTCATTTTAGAACAGTTCACCCCCCTCCCCTTGCCAAGGGGAGGGGGGCAGGGGGGGTGGGGTCAAGTCTTCGGGCAAAATAGCGCTTCTCTCACGAATCTTCCCGAAGTTTTAACACTTTCAAAACCGTTTTTTCCAAGTGTTCATAAAGTTTTAAATCCCGTCCCAGATAACTCAGGCACTCCGAGCGACTTTGCCCGATCGCCTTGCCTTGATAGCGATACCCCGACCTTTTTCGGGTAATTAACCGCAGTTTCTCCCCCAAATCAAAAACGCAGCCTAAATTAGAAATCCCTTGCCCAAAAATAATATCAAATTCCCCGACTTCAAATGGTGGAGCGACCTTATTTTTGACCACCTTGGCTTGCACTCGAATTCCATAGTCTTCTAATTTATTGCTGAGGACTTGCATCGGTCGCAGATCGATGCGAACTGAGGCATAAAACTTTAAAGAATCCCCCCCGGCAGTGGTTTCGGGTCCGGCAATGGAAAAGAAACTGTGGCGCAGTTGGTTGAGGAAGATTACGGCACAGTCCGATCGCCGCATATTGTGGGTAATTTTTCGCAACCAGTAACGCATCAATTGCGCTTGTAAACTGGAGGCTGTCTCTCCCATTGCCCCGGCAATTTCCGCTTCGGGGACCAAGGCAGCTACGGAGTCGATCGCCACTAAATCCACTGCTGCGGACCTCACCAGGCGATCGCTAATCTCTAGGGCCATTTCTCCGGTGTCCGGTTGCGACACCAGCAGGCGGTCAATATCAACCCCAATTTTTACCGCATAAGCCGGATCCAGAGCGTGTTCCGCATCGATAAACGCAGCAATTCCGCCGGTTTTTTGGATTTGGGCGATCGCATGGAGAGCAACGGTGGTTTTGCCTACACTCTCCGGTCCAAAAATCTCGATCGCCCGTCCCTTTGGTAATCCGCCCCCTAACGCTACATCTAACGCGATCGCCCCCGTCCCAAACTTCTGGATGTGGCGGGTTGCATCGGTCAAATCAAACCCAAGCGATCAATCAATAATGCAGCAACGACAGCAAATCCCGTAATTCCTAACGCCACCAATGGATTTTGACCTTGGCTCACCGCAAATGAAGTGACAACACCGGCTCCCAAGGCTGCCGTAACCGCAGCAGTGGCGAGGTCTTGATTGGAATCTTTGTTATCCATCTTTGCTCTCTAGGGTAATATTTTCCAGTTGATAGGAACCCTAGCATCTTTATTTTTTCAGGTAAACCGAATCCCGAGAAATTGCAATTATTCTTCTTACTTTGCAAAATTTCTTAATACTTTCAGAGGCGCGCTTCGGGACCCCCAGGACCAGAAACCGGGTTTTTACCTCAATTTGGTTTCATTGCATACAAGCATTTTTGGAGTGCGTTCGCGTAGCGTGTGCGCACTCCTCTAAATCTCTTTACCTCATGAGTCCAGGAACCCCTACATTTTCGTTCCTGGAAGATTCGCATGGGTGAATGTTTGCAGATGACCCCAAAATTATCCCCAGACAATCGGCAAGTTGAGGCGGAAACCGGGGAGAATATCTTCACCGGATAGGGTAGCGGGATTGTCTAAGACTTCTTTTTCCCGACCTTGGCGATAAATTTCTACCTGTCGATTTTGGCCGTTAATCAGCCAACCGAGGCGCGTGCCATTTTCCATGTATTCTTGCATTTTTTCTTGCAAGGGTTTTAAGGCATCACTGGCGGAACGTAACTCGACGACAAAATCAGGGCATAAGGGTGGAAATTTTTCTTGCTGTTCTGGGGTAAGGGTATTCCATTTTTCTAAGGGAATCCAAGCGGCATCGGGAGAGCGGTTGCTTCCATTAGGAAGTTGAAAGCAAGTGGAAGAATCAAAGCCTATCCCGGTCCCATCCGTATCGGTCCAGTTGGCTAATTGTTGAGCCAACTTAAATTTTCGGTTTCCCGTCGTTCCCCCCGTGGGTGGCATGATAATGATTTCTCCCTGGACGTTGCGCTCAAATTTGACATCAGGATTTGCCTGACACAGTTGATAGAATTGGTCAGTGGTTAGTTTAATAATGGGATTAAAGTTGACAGTAATTGCAGTCATAGTTATAGGAATTATGCAGTTGCTTTCAGGGTAATCCCTGGAGGGAGATAATATAATCTATTACTGTGCATTGTGGGAAAGTGATTCTTTTGTTGTGATCCATTCTCTCCCCCACTGCGTCAGTTCCGTTAGAATAATTAGCCAAATTGTAGGACCCTTCGCTTTAAGTTACGTCCTAACTGCACTGGCGACTGCTATAACTCATAAAATTATCCCCAGACAACCGACGAGTTGAGGCAACAGCCGGAATACAGGATCAAGACTAACCTTGCTTTAAAAATAATCTCAACCCCTTGATAGAGCAAGCTCTCACTGTTGGGTCTTTACAATTGGGAGAGCCAACCGAAGGGTTGGCAGGGGAACTCCAAAAAATAAAATACCCAAAAACCCACACCCTTTAGGGTGGGGCTATACGGACGAAGCCCGCCTGCGCGGGCTAAGAAAGTCTTTTTAGTTCCTTAAGCATCGCATTTGGGTGATTTATTTGTTGCAATACCCTAATACCAAATCTGGTTGTCTCAAGTCGATTTTCTCTTGAGCCCGCGCAGGCGGGCTTCGTCTGTGTAGCCCCACCCTTCAGGGTGCGGGTTTAGTAGACCCACGACAACCGAATTCCGCATAAGGAATCAAAACAATGGGCATTAACAGAAGTGATTGCCACCCCTACGCTCAAAAGCCAGGGGGAGCCAATCGGGGTCGTGCCTGGTGAAAAGCATTGGCCTCCTGCAACCCCGGGTAAGAAGCTATTCAAAAATAGGTCATTGATGAACAATACCTGTTGCCAAAGTAAACCATTAGGAGCATCAATTTATGTACAAAGCAAAAGCGTATTCTGCTGCCAGTGAGACTGCACCCCTGGCCTCCGACATCATTACAAGGCGCGACCTGAGCGAACATGATGTACAAATCGAAATCCTCTTTTGCGGCATCTGCCACTCTGACCTCCATTCGGTGCGTAACGAATGGAGCAATATGATGCCCACCGTCTATCCCATTGTCGCAGGCCATGAGATGGTAGGCCGCGTTACCCTGGTTGGTTCGGAAGTTACCAAGTACAAGAAGGGCGACCTTGCTGGGGTCGGCTGTATGGTCGAATCGGACGGGACTTGCCTCTATTGTAAAGATGGCTTTGAGCAGTTCTGCCCGAACCTGACGCTGACCTACAACTCTCCGGACAAGTACCTTGGTGGGGTGACTTATGGGGGCTACTCCGATAGCATCGTCGTCAATGAGCGCTTCGTTCTGCGTGTTCCTGCCAATCTGGAACTTGCTGGAGTCGCGCCCCTCCTATGTGCCGGAATCACCACCTACTCGCCCCTGCGCCACTGGGGTGTGACCAAGGGCAAGAAAGTTGGGGTGGTCGGTCTTGGGGGGCTAGGTCACATGGGAGTAAAGTTCGCCCATGCGTTTGGTGCACAGGTTGTTGTCTTTACCACCTCACCGGACAAGACAGAAGATGCGCTGCGCCTTGGTGCCGATGAAGTTGTAATCTCGCGCCACGCCGACGAAATGCAGAAACACGCCGGGAGTTTCGATTTTATCCTGGATACTGTCTCCGCCAATCACGATATCAACGCTTATCTCAACTTACTCCGCCTCGACGGTAACATTACCCTGGTCGGCGCACCCTCTAACCCCTTGGAGGTGTCGGCATTCAGCTTAATTATGGGCCGCCACAGTCTCTCGGGATCTAACATTGGTGGCATTGCCGAAACCCAGGAAATGCTTGACTTTTGCGGTGAACACAACATCACTGCCGATGTTGAAGTCATCCCGATTCAAAAGGTCAATGAAGCCTACAAGCGACTGCTCAAGTCGGATGTGAAGTACCGTTTCTGTATCGATATGGCATCCCTTAAATCTGCATAAGCCAGATGGACCCCGGAGTAGAGGATTGCTACTGCTGTAGGTGTTGTTGCCCGTCCTGAAAAAAACCAAAATTCAGCCCTCCCCTGGGGGCCGCGTTCAATATTTAAGTGCTGATGAGTCAACTCGTTTTAGGGGCGGTTAGTTCAGGCGTTCCGTATTGCCGCCTTTAATCCATCCATCTTGACCACTGCCTTCGATGCGAATCTTTTCCCATTCGTTATCAGAGCTGGTTTCGAGAACCACCACTTGGGCGTTAAAATCGAGTCCGCCAATGGAGTTGGCTTCATAACCGGGGCGATCGCGCAAAATTAAGCCATCGGGCCAAATCACCTTGGCACGATAGGCATTGGCAGGAAGCGCCGCAGGAGCATTTCCAGACCCTTCACTGGTGGCTCCCTCTTGGGAATTTCCCCCAGCGGTTGCTGTAACCGCTGGCTGATCATTCGTAAAACTCGGTCTGGCAGGCAGTGCCGTTAATTTCGTGACGAAATACAGCGCTGCGGCGATACTCCCACCCGTAAGGATGATCAGCGCTAGAGTAAAACCGAGGATAAACTGGACTAAACTGGCAAGACTCCGCATAAATTCTTAGGATTCAGGCTGTTGCAGTTGACGTTGCATCCGACTATTCAATGTACTGTATCTGGAGGCAAGACGAGCTTTTCCTGCCGCCGCCCAATCTTTTAAAAACTGGATTTGCTCTGAGGCGGTACGGGCTAGGGGAACGATTTGACTGGCGGCTTCTAAAATATCATCCGTGGCAAAGTCGCGGTTTTGACTAAATCCAATATGCATCGCTTCGATCAACGCTTGTTCGATTTCTGCCCCGGAAAAATCAGGAGTTTCGTAAGCCAGTCGTTCAATATCATAGCTTTTCAGGTTATGAGGTCGCAATCGGGACAAGTGTACCGTAAAAATAGCGTTCCGTTCTTCTTGGGCGGGCAATCCGACGAAGAAGATTTCATCAAATCGACCTTTGCGAAGCATCTCTGGGGGCAGGGACTGGATATTATTGGCGGTGGCAACGACGAAGACTGGGGAGGTTTTTTCCGCTAACCAGGTGATAAAGGTGCCAAAGACGCGACTGGTGGTTCCGGCATCGCCTTTACTGTCTAATCCGCCAAAGGCTTTGTCAATTTCATCAATCCAGAGGACGCAGGGGGCGAGGGCTTCGGCGAGTTGAATCATTTGCCTGGTGCGCGATTCGGATTCCCCGACTAATCCGCCAAACAGTCGTCCGACATCGAGGCGGAGGAGGGGGAGATGCCAATGATGGGAAATGGCTTTGGCGGTGAGGGATTTGCCGGTGCCTTGAATGCCGACGAGGAGCAATCCTCGGGGATGGGGTAAGCCATATTGGCGCGCCCGTTCGGAGAAGGCTCCTCCTCGACGGATTAGCCAGTCTTTGAGGTTATCTAGGCCGCCGATATCGGAGATTTGTTCCGTGGCGGGGTAGAATTCCAGGATTTGGGTTTGACGGATGATGGTGCGTTTTTCTTCGAGAATTAATTCAACATCATCGGGTTCGAGTTGTCCGTGGGTGGCGATCGCCTTGGCTAAGACGCGGCGAATGCGATCGATGGAAAGACCCTGGCACGATCGCACGATTTCATCTAAAAATTTTCCGTCTAAAAAATGTCCCGTTGCCGACAGTAACCGTTCGACTTCCCCTTTAATTTCGGGACCATTGGGCAGGGGAAATTCTAAGACCGTGAGGGCTTCGCTGAGGTCTTCGGGAATGGCGACGGATGGGGAAATAATCGCAATATTTTTAGGTTGAGATTTGAGGGTTCGGGAGAGATTTCTGAGCTTTCGGGACACAGAAATATCCTCTAAAAAGCGGTGAAAATCGCGCAGAATAAATATTGCCGGTGCAGAGGCAGGCAATTTTTCGACAAATTCTAAGGCTTGGAGAGGATTGCGGCGACCGAACCCGCTATCGTTGGGATTGCCCTGGTAACCATCGACAAAATCCCAGATATAGACAGCACGATTTCCGAGTTCTTTGGCGCAATTGGCGATCGCCGCTTCAACTCGTTCTTCTTCTCGGGTGGGAATGTAAATTAACGGATATCTGGCGCGCAGAAATAGTTTAAACTCTTCACTAAATGTCATAGCCGGTTAAATTTTGGAGTAGGATGTTCTCATGATTTTGGAGTAGCTTGACATCCTGCCATCCAAAAACGGTTAACTAGCTTGGCAGTTGTTTTTTGAGTTGTTCTAAGGCTTCCGCCCAGCGGCGATCGCCCACAGACAGAGGACTACCCTGACCCGGAGAAAACTCAATTCCAGCACAGTCGGCATTACAGAGTTGGCGAGAGGGAATTTCCAAACAAATCTGTTCATACAACCAAGCTTCCGGGTCAAACGTGCCTTGAGAGGAGAGGGTTTCCACCAACTCTTCCAGGGCAATTTCGCGTTCCAAAGGACCATCATCCGGGCCACTTCCCGTTTCATCCAGACAGATAATTTCCGTAGGCTGGATTTTCAGTCGATGATTGTACTGTTGCAAGCATCGATAACAAGTGAGGGTCACAATGGTTTCCGCTTGGGCCCTCACCTCTAAATAGTTGCCCCCATGTCGGACCTGAACTCGTCCCCGAACTGGGGTTAAGGTTTCTAAATCCTGAATGAACTGTTGGAACTCGAAGGTTTCCGTCTGTTCATGGGCTTTGGCTAACCGAGGAATATAAATTGCTTCCAGCATTCTGGTAACCCTCACCAGGGAAAGTAATGTCATCGTAGTGAGTCAGGGAGTTAACCCGTGGGTTGGGAAACCCCCCTTCACTAGGGGCATTTCCCTCACTCCTCAACCCCAATTATCGGGGGTTTCAGGAGCGTACTTGGGGCGATCGCCATTCAGTTCTTTAGGCAGTTTCGCGCCGATGCACCACCAGTCTGCGGTCCGGTTCTTGTCCACGACTGAAGGATTCTAGTTCCTCATAGTCCTTGAGTAAATTATGAACCTGCCGTCGTTCCGCAGAAGAAAGCCCCTTAATTTCAGATGCTTCCCCCGTCTCCTGAACCGTTTGGACCGCTTGAGCCACCATCTCCCGGAGTACCTCCTCTCGGCGTACCCGGTACTGATTCAGCTCAATCGTATAGGAGGCTTGGACCTCCGTAGGCTGGGCGATATTGAGAGTCGTGTTCAACAGATACTGAATCGCATCCAAAACCTGTCCATTAGGACCCGTCAGAATTTCAATTTGTTCTGAGGTCAGATTTTTCTCATCGATGGTCAACCAGAAGCTATCTTCTTGCTCCTGCGTTGTGACTGAACTCTCAATTCGCAATAGGGTCAGCAGTTGTTCAATCCACTGCTGACCTCGTTGCATTGGACTTTGGGTTGGGGATACCATTAGGATTTTTTCTTAGGACGTCCGGGTTCAAAGGGAAGTGTTTCGCGGCCCTTGGCACTTGAGGTTTTTTCCTGGGCTTCTACCAGTTTCTGAAGATTTTCAGGCAGGGGTTCGCGGGAGAGAATAAAGGTTTGCGCCGTCTGAAAGACGTTAGCAATCACCATGTACATCAACACCCCAGCAGGCAGAGGGAAGAATAAAAACATTCCCGAGAAAATCACTGGGGTCAATTTGTTAACCGTGGACTGCTGCGGGTTATCGCTGGCACCAGGGCCACTTTGTCCCGAAAGCAATTGGTTCACGTACAAACTAATCCCAAAGAACAGCACCATCCCCACAATATCCCAGTGGATATTGCCTTCTGGATCCATAGCACCGACGCGACCGAGGGCTTCGATGAACAGAAATCCTTTATTGGCTGCCAGTCCAGGCAGGGTGGCTTGAATGGTGGCTTCTCCAGGCTGGAGGGCTTCGATGGTGCCATCTTCATTAATCCGCAGGCGGTCTTCTCCTTTGGTGACTTGCCACCGAGGAGACAATTCCGTATCGGGATTCTGGGCGAGTAATTGCTTTAAGGGTTTGCCCTCAACGGATTGAAATTCCAGTTGGGTTTTTTCTCCCACGGTTAATTTATTCCCGGCAGGAAGCAACGCCACGATGGGGGCGTGTTGTCCATCGGAGAAATAAATATTCTGCTGGGGGGTGGCAAACGCCTGGGGAATAATCCGTTCTACCTGTTCACTGGGAAAAATTTCAACGTTGACGTTGTAATTGATATCCGAGAACGGTGAACCCCGTAAGGTGGCGAACAAGGCAAATAGAACGGGCATCTGGAGGACGACTGGCAAGCAGCCGGACAAGGGATTGCCAAATTCTTTGTAAACCTTGCTCATTTCTTCCTGCTGTTTTGCAGGTTCTTCTTTGTAGCGTTCTTGAATTTCTTTGACCCGCTTTTGCATGACGGGTTGGGCGACTCGCATTCTTCGCATACTGCGAATTGAGCCAGCACTCAACGGATAGAGGGCAAAGCGGATCACGAGGGTCAGGGCTACAATTGCCAGACCATAGCTGGGGACGATCCCGTAGAAGAAGTCCAGGATCGGCAGCATTACGTTATTGGAAAGAAATCCGACTCCAAAGTCCATTCTTTTATGTCAACCTATGCGGTGGGGAGATTTTTTGTCTATAACCTTGCTTAAATACTAGCCATGTTTAAGAGGTTTGATGGCTCGCCCTTGGGTTTAGGGCGTGATGGAACACTGGGGCAGTAGGGGCGATCGCCGCCAATTTTGATGGTTTGAGGGTTCGCTCTTTGTTACTACTGCCGAGGTTCGCCTTGTTAACGAGTACCAATGGCTCCACTGGCCTGTTTTGCTTTGGCGGACAATTTGTCCGAAATGTAGTCATAAGTTTCCCGAAAATTAGGAACGGCGCGCATTTCTAAGCGAGAACCGTCTTTAAGGGTGAATACCATATCGCCCCAGAGTCCGAAACCCCGAGCCACGGTCTTCACCAGGACAATTTCCGAGTAAATGATATCACTGCGCTCTCGTCCCATCCAGCCGCTGTTTATGGAAATTCGGCGGTTGGTGATGCGGTAGCGCAGCCACAATGCCCGCACGATCGCCCCGACGGTTAACGGTAAGGCAATCACCGTAAATCCTAACAGGATGTTCACGATTAGTTCCCCAATATGAGGACCCCCTTCATAGTAAACTTCCTCGCGAATCGCCATTGAGTACCTCTGCTTGTGCCAACAACTGCTCTAATTCTTGCAGAAGTTGGCGATAATTGCACTCTACTGCGGAGGGACGCACGATCAAAACGAGGTCCCATCCCCGGGAAATTCGGGGGAGAAATTCCCGCAATCCGGCTCGGATTTGCCGTTTAATTCGATTCCGAATCACGGCTTTTTTACTCACTTTCAGGCTAATCGAAATTCCTACTCGGGTCGGCTGATTTGCCGTGAGCGCTTCAGGGGGATTGTCAGACCCGCGATCGGGCTGTTTTGTCACAGGCAGGACTCCCTTGCGCCGTTTGGCTCTCAAGGTGAGGTGACTGGTCTTGCGACTGATTCCCGTGCGATAAACAGCGCTAAACTCTTTCGGGCGCTTGAGCCGATTCGATGCAGGTAACACGGTGTTTTTTTGGGATGCAGAAGGATTGGGGTGACTCTGATTCCCCGAGGAGGCGACTGCCCCCGAGTCCGGTTCTATCTCTCTGTGGTTCCATTGGAACCCCGAGGTCTAACGGTGGCAATTGGGTTCATCCTGCCACCGATCGCACCGGGAACGGTTTCGTCCTGCTGAGGGTTTGACTCCATTGTTGTGGAGGACCCGACTACACGGCTAACCGATAACGTCCCTTGTTCCGACGGGATTTAATCACTCGGCGACCATTGGCCGTTCTCATCCGAACTCTAAACCCTGAAACTCTCTTTCTTTTGCGGCTCGTGCCATGTAGGGTGCGCTGTGTCATAACGATTAACTCCTAGGTTGCGACTCTAAACTTTCAAAAAAAATCACAAATTTTTATAATATCATGACTTTGCACTTAAAACCAATGGACCCCTGAATTTTTTGAGCCGTTAGGCGAAGCAGAGGGGACCCGAGTTGGCTTCAAACGGAAAGGGAACGCCAAAACCTTTGACGTTCCCTCTTTGCCATAATTCCCCTTCCTGTGGCTGTAGGGGGCTTAGTTGATGGCTAAAACCCAAGTCCCAATATATTCGGGAAGCGGAGGACCTCCGCGAGTCACGACCAGGGCATTAAAATTAAACATTCCCCCAAAGTTGGGGTTGCGGACATTGGACAAGACGACTTCAATGTCTGTATTCGCTGGAATCGCTTCGGTTGGATAAATTTGAATGAAGCGATTATCCCGATCCCAGAAGGCATCATCTAATTCAATCTTGTTGCCATTTACTGTCACTTCGATCCGGTCTTCATTGAATTCGCCTCGGTAGTTTTCGGGATAGTTAATCCGCAACTCAGAAATGGCTAAATTAACTTTTTCCTTGGGAATTTTGAGCCAATAGCGGTCCCAGCTATTCTCCCGGCCATTTTGCACGCAATATTTGAGTTCCCGATCGCGTCTAACCCCACCAAAAACCGTTAAACCTGAACATCGGAACGCCCAACTTGGCGGCATCGGCATCGCCGTAATCAGCAATCCCGTAACAGCTATTCCAAATAAGACTCGTCGCATAGCAGACTTAGGAGACAACATAAGCTTAAATCCGTCACTCACCAGAGTATTTTAGCTGCTTTGTAAACTTTTATAACGTACAGACCCTATTTTTGTGGCCTGCTCAATGGAGGGCGTTTGACAAGGGTCTTGATGAAGGCGATCGCAATATAGCAGTTCCTGGACTCTTTAGGCACAGGTATTTAGAGGAGTGGGAGCATCTTGCTCGCTCTTGTCAATAGGGAGCAAGATGCTCCCACTCCTAGTCACTATCCGTACCTAATCATACGGAATCCGGTTGTCAAAGGTCTGTTAAAACCCGCAGGCTCAAGCCTGGGGCTATACGGACGAAGCCCGCCTGCGCGGGCTAAAAGCGAAAACCGACTTTTACCAATCGGATTTGGTATCACTGTGGGAACTGCACTATACTCGATCTGTTCCTCATCTGGCTCACTAATCTGGAAGACTTGCAGGGATTTTATCGAGTTCCCTCTCAACCCTAAGCTGGGATCCGTTTTTCCCGAGGTCAAAAGAATCAGAAGTTTTTCGGGTCAAACCGTTGCCACCTCTATTGATTGGAAAACCGTGAACCCGAACCCACCAGTCCAGGCCAATTGTCCATCGCCTCAGTGGATTTTACCAAATGCATTCCCGCTTCGGAAAATCGGTCAAAGGCAGCATCAGCAGCATCGCTGAAGTCTACCACATTTGGGACCACGACGGGGGAAGTACAATCCTCCAACAGATAAACTTTTTGGGCTAATTTGGGGTCTCGTTTTTGAATATCCCGGAGGAGGTCATCGATAGTCCAAGCGACACAGTGACTTTTGGCTTGTCCAGCGATGATCAACACATCAAATTCTAGTAATTTGTTGATTAAGGGGCTATTCGGTTGGGCGATCGCCTTTCCGGCTTGGTCTAATAAGACTTCCGGACGCAATGCCGAATAATTCTCCGTCAGGGGATGGTTTCCTTTCAGTTCAAATCCCGTGGCGGCATAGCGGGCCAAATTATGAAAAAATATCGCCTCTTCTACGGCAGAAACTAAGGCGTGACCAATACCACCCAGCAAACTGTGATAGGGCCAAATAATTAGGGGATATTTCCCGTCAATTTCCAGTTGTTTAACGTAGTGGTGAGCATACTGTTGGATTTGCTCTGGGTTGCGATCGCCTAGACTCTGAGCAACCGCTGGATTCACCTTCCAAACCCCATTTTCTACGTCACTCAGGGAAATTTGGGTTAAAGGAGGCGGATTCTCCCCGTTGCTATCTATCCAAAATACGGGATGAAAAATTTGCCCGGTGGTATGGGTATCCATCGTGGGGATGATTGCGGTAATCCGATGCAAATTCCGATAGATAAATTCACATAAGCGCTGGTTATCTTCCACGGCACCATTGCCGCTGCGTCCCCCCACAAATAGTTCAAAGTCCGCAATGCAAAATGTATTTTGAATGTCGATGGCTAAGAGGCCAATTTTAGGGGAGTCGGCGATCGCCGGTGGAATGCGGTGAGTTTTGGCCCAAGTTTGAGCGTCCTGAGCAAGCTGCTGATAAGGGACTCGCCAAACTTGGGCTACTTTTGCGCGATCGAAGTGCGGGGGAATGGGTAAGGTGCTCTTGAGGTTCATGTGCTCTCCATTCTGCTGACGGGGCGATCGCCGGTTTTCCAGGGTCAGCTCTTTGAACCAACCGGGCGATCGCTGATTTTACTGTAATGGCATTGAACAGATTCGGTGAACGGGGAGGGCGACAAGCGCGGCGATCGCTCCCCTCGGTTGATGCCATTTTCTCCGGCTATTTATTAAGTTTTATGAATTGTTTACTGATGGGTGTCACCCCCTTTGACAAATATTAATATTTATGCATTCAGGTTTCCACTGGGGGACCGGAATGATTGGTTGCACTAATCACTAATAAGGAATTAACAACGTGAAAGCAATAAACCTGACAATTGCGGTAGTGGTGCTAACCTTATGCTCTAGCTGTGGAGTCGATCGCGCACATCTGAGACACTTGCAAGAAAATAACCAATGTCAGGGGTGCAATCTAGTCGGTGCAAATCTCAGGGAGCGGGTCTTGGGTGGGGCCAACCTCCGAGGGTCGAATCTGGATCGCGTCGATCTCAGCAGTTCTAATCTGTTTTTTGCGGATCTCGAAAATGCCTCGCTACAAGGCGCTCGCATCCATAGTGCCGTCCTATCTACAGCGAACTTAAAGGGTGCGAATCTCAGGAATGCCGATTTGAGTAGTGCTGATTTGAGCAGTGCTGATTTCAGCTATGCCGATCTCAGGGGGGCCAGCTTTGAAAATGCCGATTTGTCGAATGCCAATTTCTTTAATGCTCAATTAAGTGGGGCTAATTTTGAGGGTGCTAATCTCGAAAGCAGTAAAATGGAAGGGGCGATCGGATTTGTGTCGGATCCAGACATCATAACTGAGACCCATTAGATATTGGAATTAATAACGGGTTCAGGAGATCGGGTTGAGGGAGGCGACTCCATCATCGCGATCTCCTTGCTGCATTTGGATCATCCCCCTCCAGGGAACCTGTGGGACTGCCCGGATCCGAATATCCCGAATCCAAAATACGAGAGTGCATCCCGATAAAAGCAGCCCTCACCCTAAATCCCTCTCCCAAAATGGGAGAGGGACTTTGAATCCGGCTCCCTTTCTCCCATTTTGGGAGAAGGGGCGGGGGGGATGAATATCCCCAATCCAAAATACGAGAGTGCATACCCATGAAAGTAGCCCTCACCCTAAATCCCTCTCCCAAAATGGGAGAGGGACTTTGAATCCGGCGCCCCTTCTCCCATTTTGGGAGAAGGGGCGGGGGGGATGAGGGCCAACTGTCCAAATTGAGATGCTCCAAAATACGAGAAGCTGTGATTCTGCCAAACACAGCTTCTCGTCTGCTTTATTCCCCAAAATCTGACGGAGGATGCGATCGCGATCGCCGGGGAGATGACTAATACCAAATCCGATTGGTAAAAGTCGGTTTTCTGAATTAGCCCGCGCAGGCGGGCTTCGTCCGTATAGCCCCACCCTTTAGGGTGCGGGTTTTAACAGACCTTTGACAACCGGATTCCGTATAACATCTAAATAGCATAAAATTAAAACGACTTAGTTCTCTATTCCGCTCATGCCCGCCAAAAATTTTCTCACCCCCACCCAAAAAAAGAGCTTGCAAAATGCCGTCCGCCAGAGTGATTGCTCTCGGTTTCGGGAACACGCCCTGATTTTGTTATTGCAAAATGATGGTAAAACCTACGAAGAAATTGCCGAGTTTTTAGGCTGTTCTTACCGAACCGTTGCCTATTGGTGTGTGCATGGGGATCCAGATAATCTCGATAGTCTGCGCGATCGCCGGGAACAGGGAAACTATCGCAAAGCGGATGACGCTTACATTCAGTTACTCTTAGAAGTGGTCAAAAAAAACCCCAGCCAATTTGGGTATGCAGTGGAAGTCTGGACCAGTCAACGATTAGCCGAACATTTAGCCCAGGTAACGGGTATTCAACTCAGCGGCACTCAACTCATCCGCATTCTCCGCAAGCATAAGATCCGCTTACCGATGAGTCGGGTCTAATTTTTTTTTGCGGTAGTAATATCGTTTCAATTTCGGGAACCGCCTCCGATATTTTCAGTCCCCTATAGGAGGCAGTCGTTATTTCCAGATCTGCTGACAGCAGCAAAGACCGGGACTCTCCTCAACAGTACCCAGCCTCAGCAAAATATCGGTCCCAAGGTGGCGATCGGCCTCACTCCCATGTCCCAGTTAATCCGTCAGTAATTTGGCTTACATCACGTTAAGCCATTTGGCGGATGCTTTTTCATGGCTCCTGCAACCATAATGAAAACACGATCACCCTGAATTTGTTCGACACCCTGAGTGTTGCATCACCCCCCAAGCCCTAGGGGGGTTTTTGTTTTTGGACTACTCCCTAAAAGATGCCCGGTTTAACCTCCAGTTTTATCCGGGTTAAGTCGTTTTGTGCTGATGCATTACCACATCCTGTAGACTCTGGATCTCTTCTGATTCGGCTGCTATGACTGTCTTTTGCTGACCTAAATTCAGCAACGCTTGAATACCAACCGGCTCATCCACTTGCATCGGAACCAAGGCAAACCGTTGAGCATAGCTGGTTTTAACCGCCTCGATTTGAGCCAGTTCAAAGGCAGCACGTTGTTTTAATAAGGGGGATGAAGTCGTCGAGACAGTCAGGCTGTTATTAATCACCCATGCCCAAGGTTCAATTCCGGCGCGACGTAAATCGGCTTGTAAATTAGCCGCTTCCAAGACTGGGGTGGTTTCGGCTAAGGTCACTACAATTACTTTAGTTTGGGCGGGGTCTTGCAATCGCATCATCGGCGTGACAACGTGAACATTTTCCTGGGTATGGCGGGTGACTTCCCGGTGATAGGATCCGGTGGCATCCAGGAGTAATAAGGTATGTCCCGTGGGTGCAGTGTCCATGACGACGAATTTTTGACTCGACTCACGGATGATTCGGGAAAAGGCTTGGAATACAGCAATTTCTTCGGTACAAGGCGATCGCAAGTCTTCTTCCAACATCAGGCGTCCTTGCTCATCCAGATTCTTGCCTTTGGTTTCCAGAATATGCTGGCGATAGCGGGTGGTTTCTTGATGCGGATCGATGCGACTGACTTCTAAGTTGTCCATTGATCCGGCTAAGGTTTCACTCAGATGTGCTGCTGGATCTGAGGTAGTCAGATGCACCGAATGTCCCTGTTTTGCTAAGGCAACAGCGATCGCGGCTGCCATTGTGGTTTTCCCCACACCCCCTTTCCCCATTGTCATAATCAACCCATGACCCGTGGTGGCAATTTCATCCACTAAGGTGGAAAGATGCGGCAGAGACAGGGAAGGGGTGGAGTCATCACGGCTGTCTGTCGTGCCTTCATCTCCATCGGAGAATAAACCGCTGAGGGCTTCAACTCCTACGAGATTTTGCGCCTTAAGGGGAAGTTGATCCAAGGGCAGATTCTGGAGTACCTCGGGCAAGTTGGCGATCGCCTTTTGTTCGCGCTGATAAACGGCTGCGGCTAACACATCATGACTCGCTTCCTTGGAGGGTAATACCCCGTTAATCACCAAATGTTGTTGAGCAAAACCGATATCGGCTAACTCTTTATGAGTCCGCACAACTTCATCCAGGGTACTTTGTTGGGCGCGAGAAACGAGGACCAAGCGGGTGCGGTTGGGGTCCGATAACACGCGCACCGCTTCCGTATAGCGATCGCGTTGCTTTTCTAATCCAGCAAGGGGTCCGAGACAGGATGCACCCTCGGGATTCTCTTCGATAAAACCACTCCAAGCACTGGGGAGTTGCAACAGGCGGATGGTATGTCCCGTGGGTGCGGTATCAAAGATAATGTGCTCGTATTTGCCTATCAAACTCTCATCGGTGAGTAATTCGGTAAATTCATCAAAGGCGGCAATTTCGGTGGTACAGGCCCCGGATAAGCCTTCCTCGATGCCTCTGACGACGGATTCGGGCAAGACTCCTCGCACTGGACCAACAATGCGATCGCGATACTGCTGTGCCGCCTGTTGTGGGTCGATTTCCAAGGCGGATAACCCGGTTACTGTGGCAATATCGGTAATCGTATTGCCAATGGTTTGGCTAAAGACTTGCCCAATATTTGAAGCCGGATCCGTACTGACTAATAAGACTTTCTTGCCTTGTTTGGCTAAATGAATGGCTGTGGCACAGGAAAGCGAAGTTTTGCCTACTCCTCCTTTGCCGGTAAAAAATAGAAATGGGGGTGTATTTTGTAGAAATTGCATCATCGAATGTTCGTTACTCATAAATTCTCAAGTTGAATCAACTCAACCTTATTCCTGTAAACCTGTAAAAATAGAGCCATAGAAATGGGTAATTACTGACATTTTGCACCACTTTCAACACCGGCGGGGGATAAATCCCCCGCCTCATAGCTAAAGTCGGTTAAAACCGACTAAAAATCCCACGGGATAAGACGAACAGTCGTCTTTAGACGACTTGATTCTGTTAGGCGGGGGATTGATCCCCCGCCTGTTGTTGCAACGGGTGCAAGAGGTCAGTATTTAACAACAGCTACTTTTCTGGCTACTGCTCTGGCTACTGCTCTGGCTACTGCCACAACATCCGCTGGATTGTTTCGGCGCAGATGCTGCCGGTGCAGGGGTTACACCCGCTAAACGAGCCAATTCATCCCGCGTCGGATATCGTCCCGCTAGGGCAATTTCACCCTCCACCAGAATCAGCGGCAGTGCATCAGCGCCTGAACGTTCTAAAAAGCTTTTTACGGTTGGGTTATTGGCAAATTCCATCGGTTGTTGTCCGAGGTTATACCGCTGAATCTTTATCCCTTGTCCAGTCCCCCAATCCACGTTGGCGGAAAAGTCCACAAATTTCTGATCGACATCGGGTCCACAAACACCCGTACTACAGCACATTGCGGGATCAAATACTTCAATCTTAGTCATTTTGAGTTTCTATGAAATATTGAAATAATGGGAAAAGAGAAAGTAAAAGCAGGCATTTGAGTTCAGCTTCTGGGCGATCGCGGCTTTTCCAGACAGCCACCGCTTATGTTTTGGCTTCGGTGGTGGTGAGTGAGGGCGATCGGAAACAGGGATTAGAATCGAGTTCCCCGCTGGGTTGACTGCCACACTGTGTCAGTTCTCCCTGACAACACTCTTCCGTGAGATAAGTTACTAAGCTGAACATCAGGGGCATATTGGCGCGATAGCGCAAAAAGCGGCCCTCCTGTTCCACCCCAAGCAATTCAGAATGAACCAACGCTTTGAGATGAAAAGAGAGATTAGAAGGCGGCACCTCCAGTTCAGAAGCAATTTGACCCGCCACCATCCCTGTGGATCCAGCCTTCACCAACATCCGGTAAATGTCTAAGCGGATGCCAGAAGACAAGGACTCAAATATTTTTACAGCCGTTTTACTTTCCATATTTCAACTATAGATGAAATATGGAAATATGGCAAGACTGGACATAATCATACGGAATCCGGGATTGATATAGCGCTTCTCATCTCCATAAGGTACAGACCCTCACCCCAAACCCCTCTCCCAGCCCTTCGACGTAGCTCAGGGGGAGAGGGGCTTTGAAAAGTACCTCATCAGTCCGGGAACCGCTATAGGTCTGTTCAAACCCGCACCCTAAAGGGCTTACAAGGGTAGGTTTTTTATGGTTATGGTGATTTGCCTAAGAGTAAGGGGACTTCCGGTTCCCTCCCCTTGGCAAGGGTAGGGCTGTTTCATTCTCCCGGCCAATGCGCTGTAACGCTTACGGTGTCGGGAAAATTTTAGAATGAAACAGCCCTACCCCGCTCGGGGAAGTCGGGGATGATGTGTAGGGCTATAGCATTCCTAAATGATTTATACCTCACCCCCGTCCCCTCTCCCGCTTTGGGCCGCCAGCAGGTTGGGGGCCGCCGACGTCTTCCACAACTGCTGCAAGGATTGCTATATTTTGGGGAACTGGTATTACTTTTGTACTAGGGCTTAAAGTACAAGCTCTGGTTTTCTAATTTCATCGAACTGACGTTTCATAAAGATGGAATGTTTAGAGGATAAAGAAGCGAGCCACCAAAATCATGATGATGAGGGTCAGGTAAAAAGGATAGATGGCGAATGAAAGGGTGGCTTGTAATGTGTAAGTTACAACATTGAAACCTTTTAGGGGTGCTACTAAAAACAGGTCAGTAGCCTCCACTGTACCTGCGTGCATCCGTCGCACAAAATCGTTGTAAATCGCACGGAAAGCTCGTTCCTGCCCTAGATAGAAAGCATCCAGGAAAAAAAAGAGAATTACGGGAATAAGAGCAATCCAGGCATAGTCAGCCTTAGCTTTGTCCGTAATGACAACAAGAATCCCAGAAACTATGGTGATGCACCAGGTTTTACAATTGGCACTGTTACCCGCCATTCGGGAAACAATACTTTGCAGAATATTGAGGTAGCTCTGCACTGAACTAGATTCAGGATCGAGGCTACTTACTGCTTGTGGCACTTGATTAGGACTATTCATTTGTCAGACGCCTTTGCTGCATTCTCTACCCACTTACTGAAATTATTATAACCGTTGTCGGATAGCCCGTCATAGGTAGAGATGATTCTGACAAATTCACTAAAATAACAGAAATTGTTAGAATTTTGGGAAAACTAATCATTAGGCTTATAGCGTTTCTCATTACGATGGGGTATCGCCCTCACCCCAAAACGCTCTCCCCTCTTCGACCCTTCGACAGGCTCAGGGCTCAGAGAACGGGAGAGGGGCTTTAAATGGGGCTTCACCCATGAAATCTGCTATATCTACGTTAGAAGTAAATTACAATCAGCCCTCTTCTTATGCCCAAAAATTCTGGTCAACCGAATCCCCATTCCCAGCCTGCCGATAACACGCCCCACAAAAGCGAGTTTCAGATTGACTTGCAGGGGTTGATTAAGCTCCTTGCTAAGAATCTGTATGCCGAAGCTGATGTGTTTGTGCGGGAAATGCTGCAAAATGCTCACGACTCGGGGAAGCGCAGGCGGGAGTTGCAGGGGGAAGGCGCACCAGAAGGGGTGATCCGGGTGAAGGTTGATCGGGAAGGGGCGACGATCAGCTTTACCGATAACGGGGCTGGGATGACGGAACAGGAGGTGAAAGATTACCTCTCGACCATTGGGCGCAGTGGCACGGATGCTTTCCGGCAAGACCTCGTGCAGAAGGGACGGCAGGCGGAAGTGACGGTGATCGGGCAGTTTGGGATTGGCTTGCTATCGGCGTTTATTGTAGCGGATCGGGTGGTGGTGGAAACGCAGTCCTGGCAACCCAACAATCCACCCTGGCACTGGGAAAGTAGCGGTGAGAAGACCTATGATTTACAGCCAGGGGCACGGGTAGATGCGGGGTCTACCGTTACGCTCTATATCAACGACAAGTATCGGGATATGTTGCTGGTGGAGGAGCTACGCAAGGCAATCCGCAAGTATGCCGACTTTTTGCCAGTCAGCATTTATCTAAATGATGATGAAGCCCCTGCCAATGCCGTCAATGCACCCTGGCATAAGCACTATGACAATCCGAAAGAAGAAGTGCTGGAAATGGCAATGTTTGTGGCGAGGCGGTTTCCCGACAGTCCGTTATCTACGATTCCCATTCACCTGACGAAGCCCTACAAGGTGGATGGGGTGCTGTATGTATCCGATAACCGCATTCCAGACGTCAACACCAGTGGATTTGTGGATATTTACCAATCTCGGATGTTTGTAATGGAAGCAAACCGAGATATGTTGCCTTCTTGGGCAAAGTTTGTCCGAGGTATTATTGATTCCCCCGCCCTGACGTTGACGGCTTCGCGAGATGCGGTGCAACAAGATTCGGTACAGAAGGAAATTAAAGAGCAACTGGGGCAAGAGGTGATCAAGCACCTGACTCAACTCTCGAAAGATGACCCCACTCGGTTTCAGCAGCTTTGTGATTGGCACCACTACCACATGAAGGGGATGGCGCTGCGGGATGACAACTTTTTCCATGCGGTGGCGGATCTGATTCCATTTGAGACGAACCAAGGGCCGATGAACCTCAGCACCTACTTTGAGGAAGCGAAGAAACAGGGACAGTCGGAAACAGATCTGCTGTACTTTGATGAGCGAGGGAGTGCCACCCAGTTTTATATGCTGTGTAATGCACGGGGGTTGCTGGTGGTGGATGCCAGCCAGGTGTTTGAGGATGACTTCTTAGAGCGTTATGGCAGGCTGCACCAAGAAATTAACCTGCGGCAACTCAATATCGGTGAGTCTAATGTCATTTTTGAAGCACTAAATCCTGAAGAACACAAAGAGTTTCGCCAACTGGAACAGGAATTTACCAGGGGGATGCCAGACAGACGCAGTGTTGCGAAAGCGGTACGATTTAAACCGGAATCGATTCCGGCGTTGAGTGTATTGTCAGCCGCCGCTAAGAATCGGCAGAAACTTGAGCAGGCAGGAGATAACGTCATGCTCCCCGAAGAAGTGCGGAAGTTAGTCAAGGATGTGTTGCAGGGAGAGCGATCAGTACCCGTAGCGCTGTATCTGAATGCTGACAATCCAACGGTGCAGCAACTTGCCAAAATGCCACCTTCAGAGGACAAGATTGATGCTTGTATGGCAATCTACAACAACTCCATCATGCTGATCAATCAGGTTTTAACCGCCAACAATGCAGAAGCGATGTTCAAAGGATTTAGTCGGGTGATAGATCGCATGATTACCCAGACTGATCGTGTCCACAAGTTAGACGGACAGGTCACAAAACTAAAGCTTGAAATAGATGATAAAGATCAAGCGTTACGGGTACAGACCGCTGCTCAAAATAGCTCTCAGACTGAGCATATTAGCTGTTTTGTAGCGATGCCATTCGACGAGCAGTATAAACCATTACTGGCAGCTTTACGTCTAGTTCTGGAAGATAAACCCTATGGGTGGGAAGTAATTCGGGCAGATAGTCGGTTATTTGGGCTGACAATTTCAGCAAATGTAGAAGCGCATATTGCCCATAGTCATTGCTATCTAGCAGATATTAGTGATAAAAACCCTAATGTTTTTCTGGAAATCGGGGCAATGGGACACTACAAAGGTCGTCCCTTAATCTATCTGTGTCGAGAAGATGCTAAAGAGAGCATTGCGGCGGATCTCAAAGGCTTGCTTTATCACACCTATAGCCAGTGGGATCGAACTAAGCCGGATATTGAGGCTTTAGCGTCTCAACTTCGGAGTGAGTTTGAGCGACGGACAGATCTGAATGGGCTAAAAAGCGCAGGTCAAAAAACATTTTTATCTGCTCGTGTCTTAGCCGGGTATAAAGTTTGTGATGAGAATTTAGCGGAAAAGATCGGGCAGAAATATAAGACAGTTGAAGCGTTTCTAGCTGGCTCACCTGATGATATTGCTCAGGCGTTAAATGTAACACGCAGAGCAGAAATAGGGGCGATCGAAGATGCTCAGGATTTCTTGAAAAAACATTTTGGACTGTGAGGCTAAATTCAATCAATTGCGTAGGATCGAACCAAACCGTCTGATCGGAGCCAAAACACTATGATTCAGGTCATTATCAGTCCCCAATCGTTGTTAGAAACGGGCATTACAGTTGAGAAAGTTGATAACCTGCGACTCTTCAAATTTACAGATGAGTTTCAATCGCGGCTAGAATCCCTATTGGAAAAAAACAAGCTTGGTTCTCTCAGCCCTGAAGAAGAAACCGAACTTAACGCCATTAGCGAACTCGATCGCCTCTTTACCTATCTCAACTCCCTGTTGGTTGCTCAACAATGACCCTCAATGCGATCGCAAAACAGAGGGTTCGCCAACGTGCCGAGGGTTTGTGTGAATACTGCCATTCTCCTGAAAAAATCAGCACCTCTCGTTTTACCATTGACCACATCTATCCCCGTTCCCTGGGCGGATCCGATGATTTAGATAACTTGGCACTCGCTTGTAGCCGCTGTAACCAACGTCGCTATAACTTCATCGTCGGTCGCGATCGCGAAACCTTGTCTATGCTGCCGCTATTCCATCCACGCCAACAGCAATGGTCAGAGCATTTTATCTGGACGGCGGATGGCACTCGGATTTTAGGCATCACTGCCACGGGACGAGCCACCTGCGATCGCCTGGATATGAACGACGAGCGCTATCAGGGAGAACGCCCTATTCAGGAAGCTCGTGCCCTGTGGGTGCAAGCAGGCTGGCATCCCCCTGCAACCGATCCACGCCAGCAGGAATAATGCTTTTTGCCGCCCTGACCATTCTGCCCGTATCACCCCATGCCCTGTAAGCTCCTATGACCGATTTTGACTTCCGCAGTGATGACTTTGACATCGACACCTACCTCGCCAATGAAGAAAAGCGCGAGGAAATTGAGCAGCTTGACCAACTGGCAAGTGACTGCCGAGATGAACTGCAATACGCCAAGGCAGAGAAGTTTTATCAACGGGCGGCGGAACTGGCGGCGGAAATCAACGATTTGTCGCTGCTGCTAAAAGAACGGTCTTGGCTTGCCACCATGCAACGGATGCAGGGGAAATATCAGGCAGCACTGGAGGTGTTTACCTGGCTGATTGGGGTGGCATACGACCCAGAACAGAGCCGCAAGCTGGATGAGGATGACCTCGGGTATATAGCAAGGGGCTTTATGGAGTTTGTGGCGGTGGGGCGGTTTTTGCCAGAGATGCGGGT
>JAABSJ010000067.1 GCA_011390515.1 Oscillatoria sp. | reverse complement strand
TAGTCTAAATCAGTTTGACAATGGATCCAAGGCTGAAAGTCTTGGAGTGCGAGCATCTTGCTCGCTATCTTTATGTCAAATTCATTTAGGGTCGCTATAACTCAGATAAGAGAACGACTGGCTGGGTTTTTACTTACCTGGAATTTAAGCGGCTCGAATTTTTTCGACTACGCGATCGAGTTGGACGGAGTGGGAGGCTTTAAAGAGAATACGATCGCCACTTTTCACGCAATCTTTGACGCGATGGCAGAGGTAATCATGGGCGTTTGGCTGTTGGATATCGATAATTTCTACAAGGGGTAACCCGGTTGCACCTTTGGCCATTGCTGCGGCTTCTGCGGGGTCGGCAAAGATGAATAATCCATCGAGATTTAAGGATTGGGCAACGCTGCCGATGCGCTGATGAAATTCTAGCGATCGCTCTCCCAATTCTTTCATGGTTCCGAGGACGGCTATATGCCGTTTTCCTGGGGTTTGTGCGAGCATTTGGAGTGCAGCAGTCATGGATTCTAATCCGGCATTGTAGGTTTCATCTAAAATGACAATATCATTGGCTAATTCATACCGTCTGGCCCTGCCATCGGGGAGTTCTACGGCTAAACCGGATTTGAGCGGTTCCCAACTCACATTGAGGATTTTGGCGACGGCTAATGCGGCTAAATAGTTTAAAGCATTATGTTCTCCGGGAAGGGGGACGGGAACAGTCATGCCTTCGACTTCTAGGAAATCTCCCGCTTTTAAGGTTCCTTGCAAGTCTCCTCCGGTGAATCCATAGGTGAGGGTTTTTCCGGACCAGACTTTTGCTGCGGTTTCCATTAATCGGGAATTGTCGTAATTGAGGACGGCGATTCCTTCTGGGGACATTTTTTCTAAGAGTTCACATTTGGCTTTGGCGATCGCCTCTTCTGAACCCAAGCGTTCGATATGGGCGGTGCCAACATTCGTAATGACGCCAATGGTAGGGGCGGCAATTTCGGCGAGGAGGGCAATTTCTCCTTTCCCTCGCATGGCCATTTCAATGACGGCATAATGATGGTCTGCGGTCAAGTTTAAGAGGGTTTTGGGAACGCCAATTTCGTTATTATAATTCTTCTCAGTTTTAAGAACGGGACCCTGGGTGTTCAAAACTGCGGAGATTAATTCTTTGGTGGTGGTTTTGCCGACGGATCCGGTGATGCCAATCACGGGGATGTCGAACTGGGTGCGCCACCAATGGGCGATCGCCTGATAAGCGGCTAAGGTATCCGGGACTACCAATAGGGGCCAGTCTGGGTTGGGACTCACATAGTTGCGATCGACAATGGCGGCGATCGCCCCTTTGTCAAATGCGGACCCAATAAACTGATGTCCATCAAACTGTGTCCCTCTTAGGGCCACAAAGACCTCACCAGCCCGTAAACTGCGCGTATCCGTAATAATACCGAGAGCCTGTTTTGCGCCAAGTTCCTCCGATAGGGGGTGTAGGGCTTGGGCATTCAAGAGGGAAAGCAGTTGAGCAAGGGTCACAACACAAGACATGATGGCAGGACTTGAATTTAATAAAAATTAATGATACCATCCTGCAAAGCTTGTACCAAGCAGGCGATCGCCTCAATCTGAGCAATCTGATCAGTGGACATACCATAAAGGTGTTTCCACTGTCAACTGTGATGAATCTTCATAAAAATTCCGTGAATCCCCCCTGGCATCTTTATCAACTTTTTACGATACTGGATGGTTGAGGAGATCTGCCTAGGTTATTCTAATAGATAGAGGTCCTATGCGTCCGGGAAAGCTCAGACCCATTCCCAAGTCGCAAAGGATCACCGACTCTTTTAGAGAGTTTCATATAACATTATGTGAATCCAAGCGACCTGAGACTGATCTGAATCGGTTTGATAGCCATTATCCAAGCGGATTAAATATAAATTATCCATGAAGGTCTGGCAAATATTCCACTGGGCAAAATGGTGTCCTATTGAAAACGCTCACTCTGGAAAATTGAATTAAGCCAAACATCTGGGCAGGGGGAAAGTCAAGTGAATCATCGAACGGATCCTTACAACCGAAAAACAAGCCAGGAGGAGCAGTTACTATACGATCACCTCCTCGAACTGGTTAAAGCGGAGCCACCGTCTGAGATGATCTCGCGCTTTCAAAGCCTCTTTATTGAAGGCAGGGACTACCCCGAAACCGAGATCTCAGGGGCGTTAGGTCGAATGCTGACCTATAAGGGCATGGACCAAGACTTTAAGTTTATTCTAAATAGATGTTGCCACATTTTAGTGAATCGCTGGCAAATGCACAGCCAAACCCAAGAGGCGATTCCCGAGTTGGTGGCCCTATTTGAGCGACCTGGGGGCTATAATCCTTACGGGCGCTCTCGAACGGCCCGACAGTTGAAAGAATTAGTCAAAGACTTCACCGCAACGGATCAGTACCTGACCCTGAGACGGTTATCGAAGGTGGTGCAACATAGTTCAGAAATCAGCCCGCCTAAAGAGCATAGGCCCCTGGGGACCTTTATCGATCGCTATCCCTACCTGTACTCTCATTGCTTGCTGAGTGAAGATAGCAGCTATGAGCATCAGCAAACCGTGCGAAAAATTCAAGCGCAACGGCAACGGCAATTTGAAATTAACTTATCCCAGTATGTCACCTATCAAGTCCGGCGATCGCAAGTTAGACGGATGGGGAATGTTAATGCAGTCCGAAACCTGTCGCCGGTTGCCAATCCCACCTTACTGAGCGATCGCGAACTGTATTATTCCCTGAAAGATTACGTCGGCAAAGCAGAAGGGGGCCACACTTATCGGGACTTAGCCCAGAGCTTTATCACCCACACCAGTCAGACTCCGAACTACCGAGAATTTAAAGCCGATTTATACGACTACCTGATTGGGTCCATCGACCCGGACTATGGCAAACGCCAATTTAACGACAAATTATGTAAGCATTTAAAAGCCACCCTGCCCCAAAGTGATTCCCAGAAACTCAGTGATTTTCTGGTGGTGAGAACTTGCAGCCAACTCCTGAACTTTTTAGTGGTGGAAAGTTCTCAAAAGCCCACCCACTTTATCTTTCTGGATGTGGTTTCTAATATTGGACCCACCCGAACAACCGGGATGCTTTTGAAAATTGTTCTGCTCTGTCGGAAAGTCAAACCCTATTTAGAAAAACGGCTTTCCATCTTGTTTAACCATTACGAAAATTCTAACAATGACAGCATTATCTGGCTGATTAAAATGTTAGAAAATGTCAATGTAGCCTTAAGTACCAATTTTGGTGCCCTTGACCTATCTTTCATGAGTCAAATTGCGTAAAAACCCGCGATTAAATTGTGTTAATCCTGGAGGTTGAGGCATTCACCCTTAATCTCATCTCCCCGTCTCGGGCTGGTCTGCACTACGATTGGTAATGTAGATCGCTGAAGGATAGCCCACCTCTTATGACTCACGGAGGTTCCAACGAGAACGAGGAACAAATTCCTAACCCCAATCATCCCCCCTTCCCCTCACCGGGTTCCTCCAATTTAGATGGAGAACTGGACGAGGCGATTTTGTCGTTTGCAGATATTCAGGCGGACCTGAACTACAAACAAGCCAAAGACGCCCTGCGAGAGTTAGTCGCGAATCTGGACCTGACCCCGGAAGAACGAGCGGGCTTGGATCCAGAGATTGAAGGACTCAGCACCATGCTGGATAAACTAGAACGGACGGTGGTGCAAATCGCCGTGTTTGGCATGGTGGGACGGGGAAAATCATCGATTTTGAATGCCTTATTGGGGCAGAATGTTTTTGAAACCGGCCCGATTCACGGGGTAACCCGGACCTCCCAGGGGGTGAATTGGCGAGTGGAGCGATCGCCCCTGGATGGCGGAGAGGGCAACATTACCCAACTCACCCTGTCGGGAATTGGACAGTCTCAGATTGAACTGATTGACACCCCGGGAATTGATGAAGTTGATGGTCAAACCCGGGAAATTTTGGCCCAGCAGGTAGCTTCTCGGGCGGACTTAATTTTATTTGCCGTCGCCGGGGATATGACCCAGGTGGAATATGAAGCCCTGTCCCAGTTGCGGGATGCAGGGAAACCCATGCTGCTGATTTTTAACAAAATTGACCAATATCCCGAAGCCGATCGCGAAGCAGTCTATCGCAAAATCCGCGATGATCGGGTCAAAGAACTGCTGTCCCCCGATGAAATCGTCATGGCAGCAGCAGCCCCCTTGGTGGCCCAAGCAGCACCTCGAAGCGATGGCACAATGGCGGTGCAGATGAAGCGGGGTTTACCGCAAGTTGAGGATTTAAAATTAAAAATTCTAGAAATTTTGGACCGGGAGGGGAAATCCCTGGTGGCGCTGAATACCCTGCTTTATGCCGGGGATGTGAATGAACAATTGGTTGAGCGCAAAATGCAGATTCGGGACAAGAGTGCCAATCGGTTGATTTGGAATGCGGTGATGACGAAAGCGGTGGCGATCGCCCTGAATCCGATTACGGCGATCGATATCCTCAGTGGGGCGGTGATTGATGTCGCCACGATTTTAACCTTATCAAAGCTCTATGGCATTCCCATGACCCAAGCCGGGGCCATCAATCTGCTCAAAAAAATAGCCCTGAGTATGGGCGGAATTAGTGCCAGCGAACTCCTGGCAAATCTGGGGTTATCATCCCTGAAAGGGTTATTAGGATTGGCGGCACCGGCTACGGGTGGGGCATCGTTAGTACCCTATCTTTCCGTTGCCATTACCCAAGCCGGTGTCGCCGGGTTTTCTTCCTACGCCATTGGTCAGGTGACCAAAACCTACCTCGCAAATGGGGCTTCCTGGGGACCGGATGGGCCAAAAGCTGTGGTCACTCGGATTATTGAGTCCCTGGATGAAACCACCATTATGGGTCGGATTAAGGAGGAACTCCAAGAAAAACTCTTAAAAGTGAGAGAAAGAAAACAGACTAAAAACTCAAGTGAGTTGGGCTAATACTTTCTTCATCAAGGCTTCACCCTGAAAAAGCCTGACTTTTCTCACTTAAATAGAGTAACTTAAGGGGATGTGACTCCTCTCGTTATTTTTCTTGTCGTTGTTTGAAATCACTGCGCCATTCACGCAACTGCTCGGACGCCACATCGCGGCCCCCTAAGCCAAAGGCTAGGGCAATGGCAACGGCAACAGCACCAAACAGCAACCCAAAGGCCAAGTTAACAATATGAGGAGCAATCCCCATTTGTTGGAGTGCCATCGCACCGGCTAGAGCAATAATTGCAATTCGAGCCGCTTGAGCCAGCAGTTGGGATTGGGACCCTCGGGAACCGGAGATGACATGATAGGCCAGATTTGCCAGGTAAAGGCCAATGCCAAAGACGATCAAACCGACTAGAACCTGACCGGCGATCACCAGCAGGCCCTGCATAATCACCGTGAGGGCTGCCAATTGCAGGACTTCTGCGGCTGCCACGGCCCCAAAGAGCATGATGCCCACCCAGGTGACAATTCCGACAATTTCTGCCGGAGTTCTCGTGGAAGACGAGGAGGGTTGGACGACGGTTTGTTGACCCGATCGCATATCCGGTGCATCTGCCGGTGGGGGTTGGGGGGGATTACCACTGCCGGTGGTCGGCAGACCCAGCCAGGAGAAGATATTGTTGAAACCGATGCTGCTCAGAATGCGGATGACCAGATCCGAGGTGAACTTAGCGATCGCATAAAATAGCCCCAAAATAAACCCGGCGGTCAAAATCAGGGGAATGGCGGACATGATTTGCGACAGCATGGCGATCGCCGGAGCAGAGATCGCTGCGATTTCCAACGCATTCAACGCCGCGATCGCTGTGGGAATCAGAATCAAGACATAGACAATTGTCCCAATCAGTTGAGAGAGGGACATCCCATCTTGAGTCCGGGAGAGTCCTAATTGAGCACCGATGCGATCGGTTCCCGTCGCCGCCAGCAAGTTGGTGACGATCCCCCGGACGATCCGGGCCATAAACCAACCGACAGCCCCAATAATCACGGCCATCAGAATTTTAGGCACTGCCGACAGAAAGTCATTGACTAAATTCTGGACCGGCACCACGTTTAATTCTAAGGCATTCAGAATTAGGGGCAGAAAGAACAGAAAAATGAACCAGTAGAGGGCGTTGCCAAGGGTTTCATTGAGCAAAAACTGACTTTCCCCAGCAGTCTGGGGGTCGGTCGTCTCTCCCGTTTGCTCTGCAAGCCTTTCATCTAACCG
Organism: Oscillatoria sp.; assembly: GCA_011390515.1. Lineage (GTDB taxonomy): Bacteria > Cyanobacteriota > Cyanobacteriia > Cyanobacteriales > Laspinemataceae > Laspinema. The sequence continues at coordinate 19,102 of JAABSJ010000067.1, read as the reverse complement.
GAACTGCGCTAATCCCCGAGTCAGCAACATTTTGGCCAGGGTTGCCAGAATCCAGGCTACCCCCAGCAAGACTGCTGCACCCCCAATCTGGGGTAGATAGGCGAAAATCTGCTCTAAGAACCGATTCAGGGGTTGGGAAACCACATCCAGATTCAGGGCCTGGAGAAAGGCGACCAAGACAAAAATCATGATCAGCCAGTAGACCGTATTCGAGATCCACTTTTCCGTAGGAGGCATCTCCTCCCCTGGTGCTCGTCCCATGACGGCACTGGCAATTCGGTTGTCCAGATTTGTGCTGTGGAGGACTTTTCTAATAATTCCGGCCACAATGGTAGCAACAATCCAGCCACCGATTAAAATGGCCAGTGCGCCTAATAAACTGGGCAGGAATGACCCGAGCTGGACCAAGATGGCTTGAAGAAATCCCGTAACCTGCCCAATGCCAAAGCCAGTAGCGAATCCACCAGGTTCCTGAGCCAGCAGTGCTTCGGGGCTTAAATTCCCCCAAACCACGGCTGATGTTTCGTGCAAAATTCCATTCATAAGGTGATTTGAGTGTACTTCCGATATGACCGTTCAACAGAGTTGATCATTCAGTAAATGCGAGTGAGTGCATTTGCCCCTATCCTACAGGGCTATGCATCTGTTGCTGTAGTCTATGCCATCTTTTGCGTTTTTCCCAATTCTCAACGGAGGCGGAGCAAACGCTCTATGCTTCACTTGTTCGTGACTAGAAATTAGATTAGGGACAATTTGGCGCAAAATATAGGAACTGTAGTGATTTGTAACAATTCTTAGATAGTCCGAGGCAAGGGGCTGCTGTCTTTTAGCACCGATTCACCCCCGCCCTTGAGACCCTGCTACCCCTGATGTATTCCCTTTCTCAGGGGAATTTCTATCACAACTTGTCCTCAATTAGGTGTAATTTCTCATGTCATCTCAAGTCTTTGAACAGTCGATTCATATTCAGGCCAGTCCGACGGTGGTGGATTACTGTATTACCGATCGCCCATTAATGCACCAGTGGTTGAATCCCGCCTTGCGTTGCGAACCTATTGGTGAATGGGATACCTCGGTGGGGAGTCGCAGTCGGTTTATTTTGAATATTCCACTGTTGCAACCGAGTTTAAACTGTGCGATCGCTCAACGGGAACCGGGACTGATTGTCTGGGAGTTTCAGGGATTTTTCAAAGGTTGCGATCGCTGGGATTGTCAACCACAGGGCACTCAGACTCGACTCGTCAATCGCTTTGAATTTGAAATTCCCAATCCCGCAGTTGCCTGGGGCTTCAATCTGTTTGCAGCCACCTGGACCCAAAAAGATATGCAGGCCCAACTCCATCGCCTCAAACAAATTGCTGAACAACTTGATCCCAATCTGGCCGACGCTGCAACTCGTTGAAAATTATTTCTTCGGAAGGATTGACAAATTACAGGGGATATGTATTGGCTGGTGGGACGGTTGGCTTACGGGAGCATCTCAATTTGGACAGTTGGCCCTCATCCCCCAACCCCTTCTCCCCTCATTGGAGAAGGGGCAAAGGATTCAAAGTCCCTCTCCCCTCATGGGAGAGGGATTTAGGGTGAGGGCGACCTTTCAGGAGATACTCCCTGACTTACTCATTTTCCTGCCAACGGATGCGATCGAGAATTTGCTGAATGACTGAGGCATCTTCGGCATGGGGAACTCGGTCCAAATAGGTTTGTAAGTCCTGACGGGCCTGGGTCCATCGGCCATTTTGATAGTAAAACAAACCGCGATCGCGCAATTCCAATGGCGCATCGGGAAACAACAACAAAATCCGTTCGATCGCCCCGAGACATTTCTCCAAATCCCCGCGATTCAGATAAATCATCTTTAAATTGGTCAGCATCCGGCCCAAAAACTGTTTGCGCGTCACCGCTTTTAAAAACTCCGGACGCATGGACACGGACGGTCCGTAAATTTGCTGGAGACGTTGTTCGCAGTCTTCCTGGAACAACACTTCACCCCGATTAAACGCATCCACAAAAATACCCGCCCCTTCAAACTCTGGGCGAATTAAAAAATGTCCCGGCATCCCAATTCCCACCATTGGAAAATCCAGCCGCCTTGCAATTTCCAGGTAAATTAAGGCTAGGGTAATGGGGATGCCCGTCCGACGGGCGATCGCATCATTCAGAAAACTATTACAGGGGTCATAATAATCCCGGGTATTGCCGGTAAACCCTAAATCTTCATAGAGATATTCATTAATCGCTTGGACAATTCGCATCGGATAGCGTTGATCCTTTAACCGTTGTGCAACCTCTCCTGCCATCACATCCAGGATATTGAGATATTCCGCCGGATCCAGGGTGGGATATTCTTCTTGGGCGATATAAAGCGCTGCCTTAGCGAGATCGATTTGGTCGTCGTTTTGGTGAATCTCTTGGGAGAACGATTGCCGCGCTAGGGGAAAGTTCATCTTAATTTAAAACGATTCAATAGAATTGCCCTGGGGTATCAAGGCGATCGCGCCTATCTCCCCATGAAGATAGCAAAGATTTTGCCCCCTGACTATTTGTTGCCTCCATGACTTCATTGAGTGAAGTACCCTAGAAACGAAACAAAAACAAGGTAACTGCACCTGTCGTCCCCCCAAGCGCGTACTATTAAGGTTATGACTCTTGTTACTCTACCCCTAGCCTTGACCTTTGCCTCCCCAGGCCCGATCCTCGTCGAAATCGGATTCCTAACCATCCGTTGGTATGGGTTCTTAATTGCCACTGCCGTCTTGATTGGCGTCAGTCTCTCCCAATTTTTAGCCAAACGCCGCAACGTCAACCCGGACCTCATGGGGGACCTGATCCTGTGGTTAGTCCTGGGCGCGATTCCCTTGGCGCGACTGTATTATGTCCTGTTTCAGTGGGAAAATTATGCCGACAACCTGATCCAAATCTTTGCCATTTGGCGAGGCGGCATTGCTATTCATGGCGCAATTATTGGCGGGACGATCGCCACGTTGATTTTTGCCCGACTCAAACGCATCGCCTTCTGGCAATTAGCCGATTTAGTCGCACCTTCCCTGATTTTAGGTCAGGCGATCGGGCGCTGGGGAAACTTCTTTAATTCCGAAGCCTTCGGCAGACCCACGGATTTACCCTGGAGACTCTACATTCCCCCGCAATCTCGTCCGTTTCCATATCTTGGCGAGCAATATTTCCATCCCACTTTTTTATATGAATCCCTGTGGAATCTGGCTCTATTTGCCTTATTACTGTTTTTATTCTTTCGGGATCTCCAAGGCAAACCCCGTTTAAAAGTCGGCACTTTATTTTTAGTCTATATGGCCGTTTATAGCTGCGGTCGCTTCTGGATTGAAGGGTTGCGACTCGATAGCTTAATGTTTGGTCCGCTCAGAATGGCTCAATTTGTCAGTCTCACGGGCATTGTCTTAGGAATAGCGGGATTAGTCTGGCTTTACAGGTTCAATCGTCCTTTGCCTGATGTCGTATCTCGCAACAATAACGAACCCTCTTCTTCCTAGAAATTCTCCGCAAAAAACTAAGCAGGACTTATGCAGATTTTGAGAATTTACTCTAAATGTAGAGGCGATTCGCGAATTGCCTCTACATTTAGGGTTTAGTATTAAAAATTGCTTAAATCCTGCCCAGGACAAGAAACCGGGTTTCTGCCCTAGATTTGTGCCTAAGTTAAACAGATGTTGTCAAGAAACCCGGTTTCTAATCTTGACCCAGGACAAGAAACTGGGTTTCTCTCCCAGATTTATGCCTTTTTTGCAGAGATGTTGTCAAGAAACCCGGTTTCTAATCTTTACTGAAACCCCGCCCTATAATTGACCCCCAAAAAAATAAAAAACCCTAGAATTTATTCTAGGGTTTAACCAGGGTGCATCTACCAGTGCTTGATTACCTCATAGAGCCGGTAACATCCGGAACCTTCTCAATTCTTTCCTTGATTTTGTTTTAGTTTGATGTCAAAATTCCAACCAACTGACCGACAACAACCCGACCGGGCTGTACTCAAACCCGCCGTTTATATCGTTGGGGCCGGACCGGGTGATCCCGATTTATTAACGGTCAAAGCCCAAAAAATCCTGGCGATCGCCGATACGATTCTCTACGCCGACTCCCTCGTTCCCAAACAAATTTTAGAAGGGGTTCGTCCTGATGCCGAAGTCATTCCTACAGGCAATAAAACCCTAGAAGATATCTTACCCATCATGATTGACCGAGTACGCCAAGGTTACTCCGTCGTGCGCCTCCATTCCGGGGACCCCAGCCTGTACAGCGCCATCTCCGAACAAATGCAAGCCTTAGCCGATGCGGACATTCCCTGTGAAATCATCCCCGGAATTAGTGCCTTTCAAGCGGCAGCAGCCAAACTCAACCTGGAACTCACCATCCCGGAACTGGTGCAAACCATCATCCTGACCCGGGTCAGTGGTCGAGCCTCTTCTGTCCCGAAATCGGAGGAATTAGCGGCTTTAGCAGCCCATAAAGCCAGTTTGTGCCTGTATCTGAGTGCGCGCCACATTGAAGAGGCTCAAGCCAAACTGATGGAACATTATCCCGCAGAAATGCCAGTCGCCATCTGCTACCGGATTGGATGGCCCGATGAAAAAATTGTGGTGGTCCCTCTGAAAGAAATGGCCCAAGTTACCCAGAGTGAAAACTTAATTCGGACGACCCTGTATTTAATTAGTCCAGCTTTGGCGGAACCGAAAACCCAGGCGGGGAAAGAAACAGCGCGATCGCGCCTCTACCATCCAGAACACAGCCACCTGTTTAGACCCACCCCTCGGCAGGGATGACGCCCCGTCGGATACTCTAATATAAATGTCCATCACAGCACTTACGCATCAAACCCGGATGCTGTAGGGTTGATTCGCGAATCAACCCGACCTGAAAGGGTTTGATATTAAATCATGGGTAAGTCCTGCATCAGTTCTGTATCAAGAGATAGGTAAAGCCTTGCTAGACGAACAAGCCAAAAAAACAATCCTCCGCAAGATTCCCCACGGACTCTATATTTGCGGTGTTAAAGACGGGGAAAATGTCAACGGATTTACCGCCAGTTGGGTAATGCAGGGGTCCTTTGAACCCCCCTTAGTCGTCAACTGCGTTAAACAAGATTCCGGGTCCCATGCCATGATTGAAGCCAGTGGCGTCTTTGCCCTGAGTTTCTTAGAAGCGGGACAAAAAGACTTAGCCCAAAAATTCTTTAAACCCCAACACCGGGTGGGGAATAAATTTGAAGATGTGGAGTTTTATTTGGGAGAAACCGGCTGTCCGATTATCTCCGACTCCCTGGGGTATGTGGAATGTAATGTGGTGGGTTCGGTGAAAAAGGGCGATCACACCGTCTTTGTCGGCGAAGTGATTGCCGCAGGAGTCCACCGAGAAGGGGAACCCTTGTTGCTGGAAAGCACCGGATGGAATTACGGCGGATAATTTGGGATAGAGACTGTTTCGGGATCCCGATTTGAATCAGAAAGACGCAAGTTAGAAGGTCAATTTATGCCCCTGATTAAAGTTCAAACTTCCGTGTCTACACCGGAGGATGCTGCAATTGCGACCCTGCTCAAGGGACTTTCCTCCAGCTTGGCGAAGCATTTGGGAAAACCTGAATCTTATGTGATGACGGCGTTTAATGCGGATGTCTCGATGACATTTGCTGGGACTTTTGACCCGGTATGCTATATCGAGGTCAAGAGTGTCGGGACGATCCGTCCGGAACAAACCCAAGCGATGAGCAAAGATTTTTGCAATAAGATTCACCAGGCGATCGGGGTTCCGCAAAATCGGATCTATATCGAATTTACCGATGCCGAGGGTTCCATGTGGGGCTGGAATGGCTCCACGTTTTAAAGTTTAGCCGGATTCATGAGGGTCTACTGTTAGTCAAGGAATTGTAGCAATTGTAGGGTGGGCACTGCCCACCTTTACCTACGGTGGGCAATGCCCACCCTACGTTTACTACCGCCCCATCGGGGGTGGCTTTTTTTTGAAGGGTGGGGGGAGATAGAGAGGGGAGATGGAAAGGGGAGATGGAAAGGGAGATGGAGAGGCGATCGGCTAAAACTCTGGGTGACTTCAGCCATCGGAAACGGGTTTTCGTCTCTATACTGGAAGGGGTGGAAAATGTTGTAAATCTTTACAACATTAACCCCTGTGATAGTATCTGGGTGGTGTGCGCGGCCAGATGCCTGTCAAGCGGCTCTGACTAAAGGTGGAGGAGAAGACATCAAGGAGTGCAAAATAATCTCATGAAAGCTCGGCAATTGAATCATCATAATCTCAAAACTCAACCGGAACCCTTGCGAATTGGGGTGATTGGCGTGGGCAGTATGGGACAGCATCATACCCGCGTTCTCAGCTTGCTCAAAGATATTGAATTAGTCGGTGTGGCTGATGTTAATGTAGAGCGCGGACTCGACATTGCCAGTAAATATCGCATCCGCTTTTTTGAAGATTATCAAGACTTGTTGCCTCATGTGGATGCGGTTTGTATTGCTGTTCCCACGCGCCTGCATCATGCGGTCGGAATGACCTGCCTGCGATCGGGGGTTCATGTGTTAATTGAAAAACCGATCGCCGCCAGTATTGCCGAAGCAGAATCCCTGGTGAATGCGGCAGCCGAATCGGGATGTATTCTGCAAGTGGGTCATATTGAACGGTTTAATCCGGCATTTCAGGAATTGAGCAAGGTTCTCAAAACCGAACAAGTGCTGGCGATCGAAGCGCACCGCATGAGTCCCTACAGCGATCGGGCGAATGATGTCTCCGTCGTCTTGGATTTAATGATCCATGACATCGACCTCATTTTAGAATTAGCTGCCGCCCCTGTTGTGCGATTAACTGCTAGTGGCAGTCGCACCAATCAAGACACCTCCGAAGGGAATTCTTATTTAGATTATGTCACGGCAACCTTGGGATTTGCCAATGGCGTGATTGCCACCGTCACCGCCAGTAAAGTCACCCACCGGAAATTGCGACGCATCGTCACCCATTGCAAAAATTCCCTAACCGAAGCGGATTTTCTCAACAATGAAATTTTAATCCACCGAAAAACCACAGCGAATTATATGACCGAATATGGTCAAGTGCTGTATCGCCAAGATGGCTTAATCGAAAAAGTTTATACCAGTAATATAGAACCCTTACACGCCGAATTAGAACATTTCATCCAATGTGTTCGCGGTGGCAATCAACCATCAGTCGGGGGAGAACAAGCCCTGAAAGCTCTCAGATTGGCTAGTTTAATCGAGCAAATGGCCCTCGATGGTCAAGTCTGGAATGTGGATAATTTAGAGTTCGTCAAACCCACTGGAGTCAGTTTTGGGTGATGGGAACAAACCTCGTAGAGTGGCAATACATCCTTAACTAACTGTCAACCATGAAAATCCCCATTGAGATAGATCAACAACTGATTGCCGAGGCTCTAGCGTTGGGAGCATCTCAATTTTGCCTAAAAGGGGAATTTACAAGTCTTGCTCCCCCTTCCCTCGTAGGGAAGGGGGCTGGGGGGTTAGGTCTCTTTGCCAAATTGAGATGCTCCCCTAGCGTTGAGTAACTTTTCCACAGAAAATCAATTAATAGAAGATGCTTTGCGGGAATACATTCAACGGCGTCAGCAACAGAAAATATTAGAATTATTTGGGACCATAGATTATGAGGAAAACTGTTGAGGGGATATAGGTTAGCCTTATCCTAAATTGTGACGAATCCTATTAACCAAGTTTTAACTAATAATCGGTGACGCACCACTTTTTTCAAGGGAGGTTTGAAGGTATGATATACGACATTTACAGTTTAATCGGCGAAAACTGCATGACCCCGAATGACGGTCAAAAAATCTATCACAAGATCCATCCGCAATTAGTGGCGGGTCGTCCCGTGGAACTAGACTTTTCTAAGGTAAAGATTTTTGCGTCTCCCTTTTTCAATTTTGCCATTGGACAACTTCTCAGAGATATCCAACCCAACGAACTCAATTGTCTTCTAAAAGTATCCAACTTAAACCTAGTGGGCCAGCAGGTACTCAAGCAAGTCATTGAAAACTCGAAGCGGTACTATTCTGATGACCAGATCCGCGAGGCAGTAGATGCAGTGATGCGTGAACAGGCAGAGAGTGTCTAAATGGCAGTTAACTACACCGTTAAAGCTGAGGTAGTTGATATCCGATCTGATTCCCCAAGACCCGATGATATTTTTCTAGTAGACACAAATATTTGGTATTGGCTGACTTATTCTTCAGCCAGTACATCACCTTCTTCCGGGAAGATATCACGGACTTCTTACCAAATCAAACACTATCCCAAATATCTGCAAAAAGCAATTTCTACTCAATCTTTGCTGGCTTATATGGGATTATCCTTGGCTGAATTAGCACATTTAATCGAAAAAACCGAAAGAGAAATTTTTATTAAATCATACGGAGCCATCCCCGCCAAGGAATACCGACATAATTACCCAACGGAAAGGTCTAAAGTTATCTCTGAAGTGCAAGCAGCCTGGAGTCAAGTTAAAGCGATCGCCACGCCGATTACTCTCACTCTGGATCAAGTGACAACAGATGCCGCCTTAAATCGGTTTAGTTTGGAATTACTGGATGGCTACGATTTATTTTTTCTGGAAACGATGCAGAAAGAAGGGATATCTCAGGTAATTACAGATGACGGTGATTTTGTGACTGTTCCCGGAATCAAAGTATTTACAGCCAATCACAATGTCATTAATCAGGCGAAGAATCAAGGCAGATTTTTGGTAAGATAAAAACAAGAATTGGAGCAGTTTGAGCTTGATAATCTGGAATCTTAGAGTAAGAACCCAGTTAGATGACCTTCAGAATCATAAACCACACCCTCCTGCATCATCCGGGGTTTCTCCGACTCCTTGCACCAAAACGATCAACAGCCCGATGTCCGATGCGAACTATGTAGAAGTTAGTTTTTTAGCAAATCTTTTAAAATTTCCAGTAACGGGGGTAGAGATTCAGAAAAGGGAACCTGTTGATAAATCATCCATCCTATCCCTAATCCTATAGACAGAGTAATTGACTGCAAAACAATATTTTTGCTGTCATATTTTTGGGTATTTTTAAAAGTGCATACAAACAGTAAGCAAAAGAAAATAATTGAAAATACAATAGGGAAAAACCAAAAAGTTACTACAGTAGCGATGAAGTCTGAATGTAAATTCAAGTTTAAATAAATATTAATTTGTTTTTGTGTTTCAAAAATAACTGGGTAAACCCCCCTAAATGTAATTTTTTGTAGGAAAATAAATAAGCACCCCCACATAAACATAAGAAAATTATTCTTAATTGTCTTAAAAATAACTGTGGAAATCACAAAAAAAATCATCAAAATACCAAAAAAGATAAGCTCTCGATTCCAAGGGCTAATTAAATAACCCATGAAAGCAAAAGAAATTAAACTCCAGGCAAAACCCTTCCAAGGAAAACTGCTACTGAAGTTCCAGAGAGCTTCTCCAAACGGCTGGAATGCAGACCAAACCCTCTCAAAACCATAGGCTATTCCTCTGAAAATAAAGCTCAAGACACTCCCCCTGCCAGACCCCGGAATCACCCCAAAAAACACAGAGACAAAAGCCCTCGTTATCACCCCTAAGATATCACCAACAAAGGCACTGGTATTTAAGAGAAAATTATCGGTTATTTTCTTGAATTTTTCCAGCAATATTTGAGGAGAAAATTGAGCCAAAGCTGAAGACTTTGCCTTGAGATAATAGTGAGGATGCAATTGTTTCTCCAATCCCTGCATGGTTGATAAAATAGCAGCCGTATTGAACGGTCTTTTTGTAACATCAGGCTGCATCAATAAATCAAGAAAATCCCTCAACGGTTTAGCATATCCGGAGGCGGAATCTTGCCACTGTAACCCTTGGGTGATACTATCTTCAAACTCTCGGGGGTTTTTTCCAGTCAGTAAAAATACAAAAGTTCGACCCAACGCAAAAAAATCAGAACGGGGTTCAGCACGACCCTGTTGCTGCTCGTAGGGAGTATAACCCACGGAATTAATGCTGGTTCCTGGTTTACCCTGTTGTTTGCACAAATAGGTCAATGTTTCTTCTCGGGCTGTTCCGAAATCAATCAGGACTAACTTCCCATCAGTGCCCAGCATGATATTTTCGGGTTTGATGTCTCGATGAAAATAATTAGCCCGATGCACTACATGGAGAATTACTACTAATTGCCGCAACCATCGCAAGGCGGCTGGTTCGGAAATGGGCTGAAAGTTGCGTTTTTTGAGATAATCATAGAGGTTTTGCCCTTCTATATAGTCCATAATCAGACAGTGAAGAGGGGAAGAACTGCCTTGAGGATAATAGGTAAAAGGGGAGGGGTGTTTGACTTTAGGAATACCGGGATGAGCGAGTTTTTTTAAAACTTCCGCTTCTTGCTGAAATAGCTCGATCGCTTTTGGGGCTGTATTATGGAGGACTTTTAAGACGGATTTTGACCCGGCATCACTGATCAGGTAGGTTGTACCAAATCCTCCTGTTCCTAATTTTTCGAGAACTCGATAGATGTCCAAAATGAGTAGAGGAGAACCACAGCCACTGCAATAGAGACTCTGAGCTTGATGGACTCCCGTTTGGGCTTTGCGGCAGGAGGGATTAATACATAAACTCATCAAGATTCCTCCAAAGGATAGTGGGGTTGGTTTCGCGCTGGGGTTAGGTAATCTTCTCGGGCGAGAAATGGGGCCAGGTTGGTTTTGGTGAGTTGGGGGTGATTTTCTCGAATGGGTGGTGGGTATTCCGGGGGTGTGGTTGGGGGACGGGGGTGTGCATGAGGGCGATTTCCCCGTGATGGGGGTTAAGTCATGATTCTCTGACCAGACATTGCGATTCAGGGCGTAAGGTATCAATAATCATATTTGCAGTATTCCCCGCTACGACCCGGCCTAACCCTTACGCTAAAAAAAATGCCCCTAGCTCATTTTTTAAAAATCTGCGTAAGTCCTGACCCCTAATAAATAAATGGAGGGGCGATTCGTTTTCTCACCCCTCCATTTAAGGTTAATTCTGCAAGACTGTGTAAGTCCTAATTCACCTACAACTGCTTGACTTCGGAGACCAACTTGGTAATCACATCTTTTGCACTACCAAACAGCATCATGGTCTTATCTTTGTAGAACAAATCATTGTCAATCCCGGCAAACCCGGTACTCATGCCGCGTTTGATGACAATGGTATGACTCGCTTTATCTACTTCCAAAATCGGCATTCCGTAGATGGGACTGGTGGCATTGTCTCGGGCGGCAGGATTGACTACATCGTTGGCACCAATGACTAAGGCGACATCAGTGCGATCGAATTCGGCATTGATATCTTCCATGTCATACAACTGTTCGTAAGGCACATTGGCCTCCGCCAGTAAGACGTTCATGTGTCCAGGCATCCGACCCGCTACGGGGTGAATGGCATATTTGACTTCTACGCCTAATCGGTCTAATTGGTCGGCCAATTCTCTGACGGCGTGTTGCGCTTGGGCGACGGCCATGCCATATCCGGGGACGATGACGACGGAACGGGCATATCCTAACATCATCGCACTTTCTTCGGAGTCGATGGAGCGCACGGTTTTATCCCCCGTGTCACCGCCTACAGCGGCAGTTCCGCCACCTTCCCCGGTCCCGAAGGCGGCAAACAAGACGTTGGTGAGCGATCGGTTCATCGCTTTACACATAATCACGGTCAGGATGATCCCGGAAGCACCGACTAAGGCACCGGCGACGATCAGCATATTATTCATGACCACGAAACCAGCGGCGGATGCAGCTAAACCCGAAAAGGAGTTTAACAGGGAAATAACCACGGGCATATCCCCACCGCCAATGGGAATCACGAACATCACACCCAGGACTAAGGAAACGCCGGTTAAGGCCAAAAATACTGGGGTATTTAAGGGATTGATGGCTAAATATACACTGCCAACGAGGAAACCGCCGAAGAGGAGGGCGTTGACAGGTTGCTGCAAGGGAAAGGTAATGGGGCTGCCGGTGACGAGTCCTTGCAGTTTAGCAAAGGCCATGAGAGAACCTGTAAAGGTAATCCCCCCGATTAAGATGCCGAGTAAGGCGGTGATGGTGGTATCCAGGGGTGGTTCCTGGAAATTTTGATAGTAGCGCCAGAATTCACCGACGGCAATGAGAGCAGAGGCAGCACCCCCAAACCCGTTGAAGAGACCGACCATCTGCGGCATGGCGGTCATTTCCACTTTCTGGGCGGAGACAACGCCAATCACGGACCCGATCGCAATCCCGATCAAAATCATCTCGTAATTGAGCACTTGGCGATCGAGTAGAGTTGCCACGATCGCCAGTAACATCGCCACGGATGCTAATAAATTTCCGTTCCGGGCTGTAGCTGGAGAACTCAACTGTTTCAGACCGACGAAAAATAAGGATGATGCTACTAAATAGCTTAACTGTATGCCAGTTGGGATGAAGTCGCTCACGCTTTTACCTCTTTTTTCTTGAACATTTGCAACATCCGATCGGTCACGAGAAATCCACCGACTACGTTAATGGTGGAAAACACGACGGCAATTAATCCTAAAATCACCGTCACACTCCAATCCCGGTCTCCGGCGACGATGATCGCACCTAACAGGGCAATCCCAGAAATCGCATTCGCCCCGGACATTAAGGGTGTATGCAGGGTGGGTGGTACTTTGTTGATGACTTCAAATCCAGCAAATGAAGCTAGAACAAACACGAATAAAGCAGAAATGATGGCTTCGGGCATCTTGATTCAATACTCCGGTTGATGGATGATTGGGGAAACTGGACAGCAGAGAATGAAGGATGAATGTTTCGGGTCATGCTTCATTACTCTGCAAAAATTACACCTTTCCCCCGACAACTTCTAACGCTTCCCGAACTCGGGAGTTGCGAATTTCATGACCGTGGGCAACGCAGGTACTGCCGATAATTTCGTCAGAAAAATCTAGGTTTAAGGCGTTGTCTTTAATCATGTACTGAATGAATGTGGCGATATTTTTGGAGTACATCTGGGACGCATGGACGGGCATGGAAGCGGGTAAGTTAATCGGACCGACAATGGTGACGCCATTGCGAACGATATCTTTTCCAGCTTCGGTATAGGCGCAGTTGCCCCCTTGTTCCGCAGCTAAGTCCACGATCGCCGCCCCGGGTTTCATCCGCGCAAACATTTCCTCGGTAATCAGCCTCGGCGCTTTTCTGCCGGGAACTTGGGCGGTGGTAATCACAATATCCGCCGCCGCTACCGTATCGGAAAGCACTTCCTGGGTGCGCCGCTTGGATTCTTCGGAAATTTCTCGGGCATATCCCCCTTCTGCCACGGTTTCTTCGTCGAGTTTGACTTCAACGAATTTGGCCCCAAGGCTTTGCACTTCTTCTTTCACCGCAGGGCGAATGTCAAAGGCTTCCACCACGGCACCCAGACGACGGGCGGTGGCGATCGCCTGCAATCCGGCCACCCCTGCACCCATCACCAACACTTTTGCCGGTCGAATGGTCCCAGCAGCGGTGGTTAACATGGGGAAGAATTTCGGGGCAGTGGCAGCCGCCAGCAGGACCGCTTTATAGCCAGCGATCGCCGCCTGGGAGGAGAGAGCATCCATGCTTTGGGCTTTCGTCGTCCGGGGGATCATTTCCATACTGAAGGCAGTAACCCCCCTTTGGGCGAGGCGATCGACGATGACTGGATTACCCAGGGGATTCAGAAAGCTGACTAGGGCACTGCCTTCGCGCAGTTTGTGAATTTCCTCTTCCCTAGGGGCAGCCACTTTCAGCAATAAATCCGCTTCGCCCCAGAGTTGAGCGCTATCGGCCACAATCTTAGCGCCAGCAGTTTCATACGCCTCATCGTCAAAAAACGATTGCTCTCCCGCGCCCGCTTCCACGAAAATTTCGAGTCCGGCTTTGACTAATCGCGCCACCATATCTGGGATTAAGGCAACGCGACGTTCTCCCACTTCGATTTCTTTTGCTACAGCTATTTTCATCGTTTCTCCTTAGGGGTGAGACCCATTAAATTTGTGCGGGGGACTGAACAAGACAGGGGGTAGATTCTCTTCGGGGGTGACTGAGGGCTACCGGGGCTTTTTGAGTTCAATTCTCTCAATGGTGTTAAGTTTACTAATTTTTTGGGGGGTGGCTGATCCCGAAGGGATGGTGCTTTTTATGAGCAATGGTAGAGACATCCGTGGTACTTTCTACAGGTTAGGGAGTGCGCTTCAAGTTGAGAAACCATGACAACTGTCAACTGATTGCTGAGAAACCGGGGTTGAGCTTTTGCCGTTTTGCATCGTATTTGATCCCCACACACTTGGCCATTTTTTATCGGTTCTGAGTAAATTTATCAGGAAGAACGGAAGCGTTCCCCGTCTCAAGGAGCGGCAGGGGTGCGATCGCCATCGACCGTCCTGCTTCGAGATGAGTTTAGATGGGTCATCCCTGCTCTGTCAACCGGGGTAATCCGTAACCTTTGCCCTCGATATTAGCGTGTTTTTTTGGCGCTTGTTCGGCTGAATTCCCCTTTATCTCGGAGTTTTAATATAAATTCAGATAACTTTATCTTTTTTTGCTGACAAATCTGTAGAAAAACTTATGTTTGGGAGAAAGGATCCGATTAGTTGATGGGGATCGCTCGATTGGCAGCCTCCGCTCGTGTCATGGCGGAGCCATGACACGGGCAATTTGCGGCTTAAGCGCCTGCTCAACTAGGTGTAGCAACTGGCAGAATGGAAGAAAGGAATCCTCTCTCCTCTCGTGTCATGGCTCAAGCCTCTCATCCTCTCGTGTCATGGCTCTGCCGTGACACGGGCAATTTGCGGCTCTGCCGCCTGATAGCCGAGGATATTGAGCAGGAGGCAGAGCCTCCAAAAGAGCGTGACTCGCTTAAGCCAAGTCACGAGGATATTGAGTCATACGGAATCCGGTTGCTCAAGGTCTGTAAAAACCCGCACCCTAAAGGGTGGGGCTACACGGACGAAGCCCGCCTGCGCGGGCTAAAAGCGAAAACCTACTTTGACCAACCGGATTTGGTATCACGAGGATATTGAGCAGGAGGCAGAGCCTCCAAAGGGGCGTGACTCGCTTAAGCCAAGTCACGAGGAAGGTAGCCCGCGCAGGCGGGCTTTGTCCGTATAGCCCCACCCTTTAGGGTGCGGGCCCACTCACCAGGAAAAGGTAGGTAGCCCGCGCAGGGCTCTGGTGAGCACCGTCGAACCACGGGCTTTGTCCGTATAGCCCCACCCTTTAGGGTGCGGGCCCACTCACCAGGAAAAGGTAGGTAGCCCGCGCAGGCGGGCTTTGTCCGTATAGCCCCACCCTTTAGGGTGCGGGAACCCCCGTGCGGCCCCTCGTGTCATGGCTCCGCCGTGACACGGGCAATTTGCGGCTCTGCCGCCTAATAGCCTAGGTGTGGTGACAGGAGGCAGAGCCTCCAAAGGGGCATGACTCGGCAGAGCCAAGTCACGAGGATATTGAGTCACGAGGATATTGAGCAGGAGGCAGAGCCTCCAAAGGGGCATGACTCGGCAGAGCCAAGTCACGAGGATATTGAGCAGGAGGCAGAGCCTCCAAAGGGGCATGACTCGGCAGAGCCAAGTCACGAGGATAATCCACCCTAAATGTAGAGGCGATTCGCGAATCGCCTCTACATTTAGGGGTAATGCGTAGGTCCTAACGAGGATAGGTAGCCCGCGCAGGCGGGCTTTGTCCGTATAGCCCCACCCTTTAGGGTGCGGGATCCCCCGTGCGGCCCCCCCATTACCATTTCAAGAAAGCAGCCTCGGGACCTTGCTCATAACGCAACTTGGCATCTTTCTCAAACCAAGCAATGATGTCCTCGTGGGTGAGGGACTCCATTGGCACTCCTGAATCTGTAGCAATATGTCGGAGTAACTTCAACGAAGAAATCGTCAGGCGGGTTAAAAACTTTTCATGGGACGCCAGGAGAGCACCATCCACGGCGTAGGACTCTTCTGGGGTTAAAAATTGGGCAGAGGGTTCAGCAGAAGCCATAATTTTTTTATTTAGACAGCATAATATGGATGCCGCAGTTGCAACAACAGCAGCAATTTTAACCCTTCAGGTTACAGGTTGAGGATTCTGGAAACGGTTAAAGGACCGATCGCCTCCTTTCTGATTGCAGAGTAATCAAATAGCCGCAACGGTGTTCTCCATCAATCATCCAGTAAGTCCGTTCCACGGTGCAATCCGGGAGGATTGCCTCAAACATTTCCAGTTCATGTCCACAAACGCTGGGAAAGGACTCCGCCACGGTGGAAATGGCGCAGTTATGTTCCGTCAGCAAAAAGCTGTCGCCACTGTTGGACCCCTCCGGTTCCACCCGATGGACCTCCGCCATATAGCCTTCCGCTTGCCGCAGTTTGACTAATCCCGCCATCCGTTCAGATAAGGGTTGATTTCCCAGGCGATCGCGGTAATGGATGGCTTTGCGTTCCCACTGCTTCCGCAAAATTGAGGTCATCTGGTCCTCCCCTATCGTTTCTGCCAGGGTCCCTAACAGGGACACGGCAAAATCATCATATTGATTCGGGAAAAAATCTTTCCCCTTATGGGTGAGTTCATATTGATGCTGGGGGCGTCCCATCCCCGCCTGTACTGCCTTATGGCGAATCAATTCCTCCGCTTCCAGGTCCTTGAGATGGCGGCGAATCGCTTGGGGAGAGATATCTAAAACTTCGGCTAACTCTTGAGCCGTGGCTAGACCCTGCTTTAATAGGTATTGCAGGATATCTTCTTTAGTGGAAGGTTGCTGAGTAGTCGTCATCATGTTGCCTGTAGTCAAACGCCAAAACGCTCGAAAAAATCTATTGCCGACTTTGACAACACACTTGTTGCTAAAGTATTCTAAAATAGAATTAAGCAACCGGCGTGTTGTTTTAACCCTATTATATATAGACGGAGGGCAAGGATGCCCAACCAGGCAAAGAGAAAGAATCCAAAGGATGGGAGATCAGGGACTGGTGATTGGGAACGATAACAGCAAACTGCTCCCCAGTAAAGAGGGCGCAGTCCCTGGCTGAGAGTTGAGCGATTGACTCATTCATGGGGCGATCGCCTGAATCCGACCTCAACCTTCCCCTAAATCGGGGATCCTTCCCCAAAAATTTGCTCGTTATATCAACCTGGATAATGACTTTAGAACAGCCTACACAACAAGCTACGGACAAAAACCTAGAAGCGATGCGGCACTTTTCTGAGCAGTACGCCAAACGCACTGGGACCTACTTCTGCTCCGATCTCGGCGTTACTGCCGTTGTCATCGAAGGATTGGCGAAAAACAAGGATGAGTTGGGTGCCCCCCTATGTCCCTGTCGCCACTACGAAGACAAAGAAGCCGAAGTCAAAGCCACCTTCTGGAACTGTCCCTGCATTCCCATGCGCGAGCGCAAAGAATGCCACTGTATGTTATTTCTGACCGATGATAATCCCTTCGCGGGCAAAGAACAGAACATTTCGTTTGACGAAATTCGCGAAATGACCAATCCATAGGAACCCTTTCCGAACACTTTTAAATTCCCAAGGCGATCGGCACCCCTGAGAAACCGGGTTTCTTGATACAATGTCTCCCTCAATTGCACCCAATCTCGGGCAGAAACCCGGTTTCTTGTCCCTTGGATCTCACCCTAAGCCGACGTTCTAGGAGCCTAATCAACCCTCTTGTTGACTCAGTTCCACCCCTGCCCTGAATCCAATTGTAGAGAGAACATCGAACTAAAATTATGACTGCTACTACTGCAAAAACCCTTGTTAATCAACCCTATAAATATGGATTCACCACCGATGTTGAATCCGACACTTTACCCCCCGGCATTAGCGAAGATGTCGTCCGGTTAATTTCGGCCAAAAAAGAAGAACCGGAGTTCATGTTGGACTTCCGCCTCAAAGCCTTTCGGCAATGGCAAAAAATGGCCGACCCCACTTGGGCGCACGTTAACTATCCCCAAATTAATTATCAAGATATCATCTACTATTCTGCTCCCAAGAAAAAGCAAAAACTGAATAGCATGGATGAGGTTGACCCCGCCATTCTCGAAACCTTCGAGAAACTGGGAATTCCCCTCTCCGAACAAAAGCGCTTGAGTAACGTTGCCGTCGATGCCGTCTTCGATAGCGTTTCCATCGCCACCACCTTTAGAGCAAAATTAGCCGAAGAAGGGGTAATTTTCTGCTCCATTTCTGAAGCCGTCAAGGACTATCCTGAACTGGTGAAGCAATATCTGGGCAGTGTCGTTCCCGTTGCCGATAATTACTTTGCCGCCCTCAACTCTGCCGTGTTTAGCGATGGCTCCTTTGTCTATATCCCCAAAGGCGTCAAATGTCCGATGGAACTCTCCACTTATTTCCGGATTAACAATGGCGAATCGGGGCAGTTTGAGCGCACCTTGATTATTGCCGAGGAAGGTAGCCATGTCTCCTATTTGGAAGGCTGCACCGCCCCCATGTTTGACACGAACCAACTCCATGCCGCCGTCGTGGAACTCGTGACATTGGATAATGCGGAAATTAAATATTCCACGGTCCAAAACTGGTACGCTGGAGATGAGAATGGCAAGGGCGGAATTTATAATTTCGTCACCAAGCGCGGACTCTGCAAAGGCAAGAATTCTAAGATTTCTTGGACTCAAGTCGAAACAGGTTCAGCGATTACTTGGAAATATCCCAGTTGTGTGTTAGTGGGGGATAATTCTGTGGGAGAATTTTACTCCGTCGCCCTCACCAACAACAAACAACAAGCCGATACCGGCACCAAGATGATCCATATTGGCAAAAATACCCGCAGCACGATTATTTCTAAGGGAATTTCGGCGGGTAATTCCGCCAATAGCTATCGCGGATTGGTGAAAGTTGCACCAAAAGCCCAAGGCGCACGCAACTATTCCCAATGTGATTCTATGCTGATTGGGGACAACGCTCAGGCGAATACTTTCCCCTATATTCAGGTGGAAAATGATACGGCAAAGGTAGAACATGAAGCCTCTACTTCTAAGATTGGAGAAGATCAACTGTTCTATTTTGCCCAACGGGGAATCTCGCCGGAAGATGCGGTTTCGATGATGATTAGC
>JAABSJ010000066.1 GCA_011390515.1 Oscillatoria sp. | reverse complement strand
AATCGGTGGACCATGCATTCGAGGTGGGTGCCGTGGATTTCGTCACGAAACCGATTCACTGGGCAGTTCTGCGTCAACGGGTGAGAAGATTGCTGGAACAAGCGCAGCTTTATCGACAGTTACAAGCAGCGAATGAAGAGTTGCAGCGTTTGGCATTTTTGGATGGATTGACTCGGGTTGCCAATCGTCGGGGTTTTGACCAAGCATTAGAACATGAGTGGCGGCGACTGATTCGGGAAAGTGTTTCGGCCAAAAATGCTGGGACAGAAACTCGTTTTGTCCAAAATCCCTCATCGCTGTCTTTAATTTTGTGTGATGTAGACTTTTTTAAGCCCTACAACGATTCCTGCGGTCATTTAGCCGGGGACGAATGTTTACAAGAAGTGGCAGAGGCCCTGACGCGAGCGGTGAACCGTCCCGGGGATTTGGTGGCGCGTTACGGGGGAGAAGAATTTGCTGTGTTGCTTCCCAATACGGATGCGGCAGGGGCGGTGAGTGTAGCCCAAAAAATTCGGACTGAAATCCGCAATTTACAGATTCCCCATCCCACTTCCTCGGTGAGTGAATTTATTACCGTGAGTTTGGGGGTAACTGCCACAATTCCTTGTCCGAGTACGGTCCCCTCTGAGTTGATTTCTATTGCGGACAAGGCTCTCTATCAGGCAAAAGAATCGGGGCGCGATCGCCTAATTCTGAAAATTTTTATCTTGCCCAATTAAGGGAGATAAAAATTGTCGGTTTGTTCTGATGTTCAAACCGAGAAAAAGGGTGGAAATTTCCCACCCTTTTTGGGTTCAAACCACCGCAGATAAACTCGCTTGTGCCGTTTGGGCCACCGGAGAAACTTCATCTTGCGCCAATGTTTCTAAAATGGGACGAACTTCAGGACCCCCAAGCAGTCCCAACGCTTGAGCGACGCGATGGCGAATCTGCCAATCGGCATCGGTGGCGTAGGGAATTAATAAGGAAGTCGCTCGCTGATCGCCCAGTTCTCCAAACGACCCGATCGCCGCTGTTTTGATTAGACTTTCTGAAGAATTCAAAGCATCTTCTAAAAGCTCAAAAGAGCGACTATCTCCCAATTCCCCTAATGCAGCAACAATACTGAGTTTCAGCAGCCACTCAGAGGTATTGTGATAGATCTGTTGCAACTCTTCAAAGGCTTCCGTTAATTGCAAACCCCCGAGAGAGTCTGCTGCTGCTGCTTGGACATCAGTTTCAGAATCATTTAATAGGCGATCGCGCAGGACCGTTAAGGCAACATCCCGATCCAGCTTGCCCAAACTGGCCATTTGACTCACTGCTGCATACCGCACCCGGGCACTACTATCTTGAATCGTCGGTAAAATCAGTTCTAACGCGATCGCCGGTTCAAGTTGCCGAAGTTGATTCACTCCGCGTAGGCGATCGCCCATTGTTTCTGAATGCAGTAATTCCCTCACTGACTCTGGAGTAACGTTCATTTTTTATGATCTGTTCCTTATCTGATATTCCTTAGTCCAAATTAAACGGATCTTCAGTCCCCTTAATCCATCGGTTCGTGATGACCCTTTCATTCACCATCTTTTGTCCATTCGGACCTCCACCCTATCCCCCTGGGAATGTCAACTCTTACCCTTCCTCAGTTGCCATCGCCCGCACAATATCGCCCCGGGTCAGGATACCGATTGGCTTACTCTCTGAATCAATTACCGGCAAGCGATTTACTCCCTTTTCATGCATCAATTCTGCCGCCTCCCGTAAAAACTTATCCGGTCTAATCGTTTGAGGATTTTTGGTCATCACTTCCCCCACGGTTTGTCCCAGAGCCTTATGTAAATCCCGCTGATATTTAGCGGGATTTTCTAAATAAATCACACTATCAAGCACCATAATATAGGGCGGTGGGGTGACCCCACTTTCCCGCCACATCAGGTCTCCCTGGGAAATAATCCCCACCAACTTTCCGTTAGCATCTACTACGGGAAGTCCACTAAACCGCCGTTCCGCCATAATCTGAATCGCCTCATCCAAAGACGACTCTGAAGTCACGACGATCGGATCTCGGGTCATAATCTCGGCAACTGTTTTCGCCATCTTCTTTTATTTTTATCTCAAGCTAATTTGTGACGGTCATCTAAAACAGTGAGCTATTCGTTTGGCTGCATCTGTGGGGTCAAACTTGATGGCTTAAACCCAGCCTGATCTGTTTTTTCCCCCGATCCCAATTTGTAGCCCACTCAGGTCACCTTTAAAATTCAAGTGACCGTAAGGGAGATTTTCTCAGATATCCGGACAAAAGTCGATGTTTCCACAGGGAGGTCAAAGTTCTGTAGATCTGCACTCGACCAGGAAACCACAGACTCTGGCAGTTAGAATCAGTATTGTAAAGATTTATTTCCCTAAGAGGCTATGACACCCCCCGATTCCCCAGACCCTCTGTATCGGAATATTTCAATTTGTCAGCACCAATCTTGTCAGCGCCACGGCTCCCCAGCCGTTCTGAAAGCCTTTCAGCAGACGCCACTCCCCCCCGGAGTGACGGTTAATGGCACGGGTTGTCTGGGCCAATGTAGCTCAGGTCCCACGGTTAAAGTCAACCCGGATAATGTCTGGTATTGTCGGATCACACCGGCTGATGTCCCTGTGATTGTAGGCCAACATTTAGAAAACGGGGAGCCAGTGGATGCTCTCCTCAATCCCAGGATTCACTTCAAATTTTCGTTTTAGACTATCCCAGGAGAAAGGGGCGATCGCCGCGTCTCTCCTCAAGAACAAGGGGACTTCCGGTGACTCGCTCCCTTTTGTCCGATAATTACCTCACCTTAGACAGAATCCAATCGCCAATTAATTCATTGACGCGATCGGGAATTTCATCATGAGGACAATGGCCTGCCTTGAGAAAATATTCCGTAACCTGGGGATAATATTGGCGAAACTGATTGCTGCGGTCCTGGATTTTCATCCAAGGATCTCCTTCTCCCCAGAGGGTTAACAGGGGAGCCTTCAGTTGGGATAGCAAGATATCTACTTTTTCCCCCGGTGGCGTTTTAAAAATCGAGGCGAATACCTGTGCCGCACCGCGATCGCAAGAGGGACGATAAATTTCCTCCACCAGTTGCTCTGTCACTGCCGAAGGATCCAGATAAACTTTCATCAAAGTCTTCCGAATTGTGGCACGGCGGCGGGTCCATTGGAATAACAGGAAGCTCACCCAATTTTGGCGAAATGCTGCTTTCAAGGCAGAATTCAGTGCTTTCCGATAGAAGGGAGGTTCCGGACGAGGTTCGGTTTCTGTAAAAGGACCTGCGCTATTGAGTAAAACCACTCCGGCAACGGATTCGGGACATTGAGCACCTAAACATAACGCCGCATATCCTCCCAGGGAGTTGCCGACAACCACCGTGGGTTTGCCGATATGGGTTTGAATGAAATCTTGTAATTGGTCCCGCCAGAGTTCTCCACTATAAATGCAGTTGGGTTTAGCCGATCGCCCAAAACCCAACAAATCGATCGCCCAAACTTCAAACTCGGTTTGTAACCCGGCGATCGTTTTGCGCCAGTGATCTGTGGAGGCCCCAAAACCATGAATCAGCAGCAGGGGGGGGCGATCGGGACGGCGATCGCCAGCACGAACGTAATAAATCGAGCGATCGGCCCATTGCCAGTAGGCCCCCGGTATCGGCTCACTGTTGATTGACGAAGTTACCTGCATCACTTAATCCGATTTTTTGCAATAAAAACAAACAACTCTCTTCATTGTAAAGGATTGTAAAGTACAACGGGCTGCGCTGAAACTCTATCCCGTCCCTGCATTCCCGCGCTGCATCCTCTCATTTTGCCTCATCTCAAACCCTCGCCTCACCTCTTTTCATCTCCCTCCCCTTCGCCATTCCTTCCCGCTTAACTCTCCCTTTTTACTGAGAATTCACCTTCACAATTTTTCCATCAGATTCGATAGACAGGGGAGTTTCGGGAAAATCGCTTTTAGTTAATCTTTCCATTAACTTCACCGTGCGATTTTGGGAATCATAACTGGGAATCCCTTGACCATCCAAATGAATTGGAATAATTTGACCGCCTAAAAAATTACCTTCTAAATCAATTTCCGCCTCCAAAATCAAAGAATATCCCAATTCCGCTACAGTTGAAAAACTGCGATATCCCATAAAATTACCTAAAGAATAGGCAATTAATTTGCCCTTATAAACCTCTAATGCCCGGGGAACATGAGGACCATGACCTAAGACCAAATCCGCCCCAGCATCAATCATCGCCCGCGAAAATTCTACCAAATTTCCTCGGTTTTCCCCAAAAAAGGTTTCCGTGCGGTTTTTAACATGAATAGCGCCGGTTCCTTCTGCACCACCATGAAACGAAATCACAACTAAGGTGGCATTTTCCTGGGCTTCCTCAACCAACGCTTTTGCTGTATCTAAATCAAGAATGGAGTTGTGATAGGAGTAGGTACTAAATCCAATAAAGGCAATGGGGATGTCATTCACCGTGGTATAAGCAATTTCTCCTTTTCGGCTGGCGGCAACCATTCCAGTCGCTTCTATATTTTTGATGGTATCTTCAAATCCTTGGTTAGTAAAATCCAATGAATGATTATTGGCCACACTTAAAACGTTAAAACCCGCCTCTTTTAATAGGCGGGTATAACTGGGGGGAGTCCGAAATGCAAAAATATTGGGACGACTGACATCTTTGGCTGAATAACGATGATTGGTTAAGGTACTTTCAAAGTTACCAAAAACTATATCGGCTCCTTGTAAATAAGGAGTAACGCCCTGAAAAAGTGTCTCAGGCTGGGGGTGAAGTTTATTCGTGGGGAAGTCAACTCCAGGAATAATATCTCCCACGGCTTTAATGGTAATAGGCCGGTTGGGAATGGAGGATTCAACAATTTCAGAAAGTTGTTGTAAGTTGCTGAGAATGTTGTCCGCTTGTAAGGGTTGGAGGGAGTTGGGACGGGCGGCAAAAGATGGGAATTCAGGGGGGTTAGGAAGTTTGACCGTGGCGAGGGTTTCGGAAGCGGTGGATAACAGAACGGCGGGATGGAATTTTTCGCCGTTTCTGAAGAAATCCCAACCTGTGCCGAGTACAAGACTGAGGATTCCGAGGGTGGGTAAGACAATTTTCAGGGTATGGCCGATCGCCCGGGATGTTTTAGAGGGGACTGTCTTTCGGATTGGGGGGTTGTCTATCTGGGCGATCGCCGGTTGGGGAATAACTGGATCCTCTAGGGGGCGAGCGATCTGCCCGATGGCGGCTGAACTGACGAGGATCTCAGGGTTGTTACTCTGTCTGGGAGTCTGTGCCGATGCCTCTACGGGAGTGATGGAAGGATTCGGGGAGATTGGGGGTTTGTCTGTCGTAATCGGCAAGGATTCCGGAGTGGCGACGGGTTTTGAATCCGGTTTCTCCGGTGCCGCCGAGGGAGAAGTTAGGGGGCTAATGGTGGCTTTGCCGAACTCAAAGGCTTCATCCCATGCCGGAACTTTTTGACCAATTTGGCGGGCATAAACCCGGACGGAGTGAATGGAATGGACATTGAGACGAGTGAGTCCATCCTGAATGTAGGCGAGATAAGCTTGGCGATCGGGGATGCGATCGGCTTCTAAGAGGATATGCAGCCGATTGTCGTGGCAAACCACTTGGGCGGTCATGTTTCTGATTCGTAATGCTTGATTCAGCAATAGGGCGATCGCCGCAGGATCTCCTTGCTTTGCTAAATTCACGATATTTTGCGCGTCCACAATCCGTCTCCTCACACCAATAAATAGAGTTTGTCATGCTCGGGGTAGAAGTTAAATAGGGTAGGCCCTCTAAGGGAATGGCGATTGATCCGCAAAGTGCCACCTCTATTTTCAAACCCATTGAAGTGTCCAATACTGATCTATTACAAGAGCGGGGTAACTCTTATAGGCGATTTTCAGGGTATTTTTGAAGAACTTTGCTAAGAAATAGAGAAGCTATCTGCATGACCTCTAGTTTGACCTCTCCTCAAGATCGAAAGTCCCGTCGAGTATTAGTGACTGGCGGTGCCGGGTTTATTGGCGCTAACTTCGTTCATTACTGGTGTCGGCGCTACCCAGGCGATCGCCTGGTGGTCCTTGATGCCCTCACCTATGCGGGTAATCCCCAAAATTTAGCCAGTCTCGAAGGTAACGAGAACTATCGGTTTGTTCAAGGGAATATTTGCGATCGCCCCTTGGTGGAAACCCTGCTCAAAGAGGAGGCGATCGATACCGTCGCCCACTTTGCCGCCGAATCCCATGTAGACCGATCTATTTTAGGTCCTGCCGCCTTCATTCAAACCAATGTGGTTGGTAGTTTTACCCTATTAGAAGCCTTTCGCAATCACTGGCAAACGTTGCCGGTTCCGAATTCGGGAGAACGGGGACCGATTTTCCTCCATGTGTCCACGGATGAAGTCTATGGCAGTCTGGGGCCACAGGAGCCCGGGTTCACCGAGCAGACTCCCTACGCCCCCAATAGTCCTTATTCTGCTTCCAAGGCAGGAAGTGACCATTTAGCCCGTGCCTACTATCACACCTACGGTCTCCCCACCCTGATTACGAATTGCTCCAATAATTATGGCCCTTACCATTTCCCAGAAAAGCTGATCCCGCTGATGTGCATTAATATCCTAATCGGTAAACCGTTACCTGTGTATGGTGATGGGCAAAACATTCGGGACTGGTTGTATGTGGAGGACCACTGCCGGGGGTTAGATGTGGTGATTCACCAGGGGACTCCAGGGGAAACTTATAATATTGGGGGGAATAATGAAGTCAAAAATATTGACTTGGTAAAGATGTTGTGTCAGTTGATGGATGAGTTGGCTCCCGATTTGCCGGTGCGCCCTTGCGAGTCATTAATGACCTTTGTCAAGGATAGACCGGGCCATGACCGCCGCTATGCGATCGATGCGACGAAAATTAAGACTCAGTTAGGCTGGACCCCTACGGTGACGGTGGAAGAGGGTCTGCGGCAAACGGTCCAATGGTATCTGACTCATCAAGAGTGGTGGCGTCCTTTACTCTCTCCGGAGTATCAGGACTATTATCGCCAGGTTTACGCGAATTGAATTAAGGGGTGAGGGATCTGAACAGGACTGAGGCGATCGCCATCATCAGTTCTGGAGTTTTACAGGGGTTTTTCACTACATCAGGGCGATCAAATACCATTTTAAAAACCCTTCATGCAGTAAAACCCTTAATGTTTCGTAATAAAATCTCCGTAAAAGTACGGAGATTTTTACCTATTCTTTATTGTCCCATCAGTGAACTCCGAAATACCTATTTTGAGCTTGCGATCGAGATCACTAAGACCATGCCTCCGCGATCGCAGCTTTTATCCTGTGATGGGAGTATATTATTTAACAAGGGCAACCCTATCAAACCCTAAATTTCTGGGGCCAGAGATTATTGTGAAGATTCAATAAAGACTCTAGCCTATCGCCAGAAAGTAGGTCATTATAGAAACAGATATAGCAATCATAACTCACTTTTGACAGGAATTCAGGTTTGGTAAAGTTTTGACCCTATCCTTGTGGGAAAACCGGGGATCTCTAAATTTCAGGCTTATTTAATTGCTATATAGCTCAGTTGTCGGAATCGTACAAATACTAAAGACGGGAGTACAGAACATGAACAAATTACTAGCCATCAGTGTAACCGCAGCTACATTAACGAGCTTGCTTGGTATGGCTAAACCCGCTAGTGCCTTTACCTTCGGGACGGAGGGTATGAGCTTTAATAATACCCAACAAGTTAGATTCAATTTCACGAGTTCTAACAATGCTTTTCAGTCCACGCTGAAAGTTTTTGAAGTGCTCAGTACTGGACAATTGCAAGAAGCCACTAATGGTGTGTTGTATGAAGAAGTGAAGGCTTCTGACAATGGCCCGAGAAATGGATTCCAATCAACATTAGGTAATGCAGCTCAACAGGTCAACGATACCTTTACTTTCCTAGCAGGGAGAGTCTATACCCTAGGACTGGTCAGCACGTTTACCCGTACAAAGGCTGGAACGGTCTCCACCATAGATGCTGGAGCGGTCTACAGCACCTCTCGATTCAACTTGAATGGCTCGATGGGTAAGCAGCGTGCCGCTTTTGGGTCCACAGGTGCACCAGAAGGGCAAGCCTTCAACGCCGCCAGTTCCTTCCAGTCGGCCAACCCTTTTGACGGCCCTGTAGCGATTGCATTTGAAGATATTAAGTGGGGAAATGGTGATAATGACTTCAATGACTTCGTTGTTAGCGCCCAGGCGGTTCCTGAGCCTTTGACGATGGGG
Organism: Oscillatoria sp.; assembly: GCA_011390515.1. Taxonomy (GTDB): domain Bacteria; phylum Cyanobacteriota; class Cyanobacteriia; order Cyanobacteriales; family Laspinemataceae; genus Laspinema. The sequence goes on along the minus strand of JAABSJ010000066.1, from coordinate 17,056 downwards.
GGATTAGCTTTGGGGGCAGCAGGACTCGCCGCAGCTCGCCGTTCTCGGAAACGCCACACCACTCAAGCCTAGTCACCTATCCAGAGTTGAGATTCTCTCAATGAACGGAAATTTACTATAATAAGGCAGTTGGCAATTGTGCTAACTGCCTTTTTACTCGCCACCTTTCTCAGTTGTAGAGACCCATCGGGAAAGGCGATCGCCAGGTTAATCAGGTATTGGCTTGAATATTCATCCTATTAACAGTTTGTGGTGACTTCCAAATGTCTTTTGTACAAACGCTACAAGAACCCAAATATTGGTTATTCGGAATCGGATTCGGATTAATGACCATCAACATAACGTTGACCTGGAGATATGCACCCGTAGATATCGTCGGTACTAATCTTCTGTTTTGGGGGGGGGCTACCTTTCTGATTTGGGAAAGATATAAATCATTTCAACTCCAAAGCGGCCCTATTTCGACTCTTTTAGGCTTCTTAATTATCGCCTTAGTCCTTACGAAAAGTTCTACCCTGAATACCTACGATATCTTTCTTCGACTTTCTCCAGTGATGTCAGGACTCGGGTTAGCTCTGCTGGCTTCAGGGATTAAAGGACTCAAGCGATATTGGCAGGAACTATTTATTTTAGGCTTTATGTCGATTTCGACCGGGTTACTGCTACGAATTTTTAATATTTCGCCGTTAACCGCGAAATTTTCTGCGCTTGTCTTGTGGTACCTAGGGTTTCCCGTGAGGCAGGAAGGAATTTATGTTTATCTACCCACAGGCAGTATTGAAGTTTATTCGGGTTGTTCCGGCTATAGTGCCATTCTTCAATTACTAGGGCTATCTCTTCTGTTTTTATTTATGTTTTCAACAACCTGGAAACAAAAAATTTATCTTCCACTGGCTTCTATAATTCTGGGCTTTATTGTCAATGGCCTCCGAGTTGCCTTGATGGCTTTTTTGGTGGCATATTCTGATCTCAAATCTTTTGAATATTGGCATTATGGGGATGGCTCTCTTATTTTTTCTATGCTGGGTGTCCTTTTATTAGGAGGATTCTGTTGGATATTTATACTCAGACATGATCCAGTCCATCCAAAAATCGACAATTAATCATGACAAATTCTTACTGGAAACCTCTGAGGATTTTTTTGTTAGCTGTGACTTTCGGCAGCATCTTTGCAGCTTTAGGAAAATCTTTCCTCTATCCGACCTCCACTCAAGCCACTGCAACTCCCTTTACTTTCCCGGAAAATATTCCCTTAGCCTCCTGGCAACCACTTGAGAGCGTTTCCCTGGAAGAAAACAAAGAGGCGAACCTGATATCCGGCAGACTCTATCCGTATGAGCAAAATAACCGACTCCTTGAGATTGAGATGCGCTATATCATTAAGACCCGTGGCAATGTCCAAAGAATGGAAGAGCAGTACCGTCATCAGAAGATATCTGCTGATCCACTAACCATACATCATCAAGAAGGAATAGGGTTTTACGGTCTGACAGCTACGCCTGATCGAGCCTACCTCAGTTCCTGTATCAACCCATACGGGGGGAGTACCGTCACTGCAGAACAATTCCGAGATAACCGCAATACTTATGATTTGCGGGTTTCTCGGTTGGTCCCTTGGTTGCTGGGTCAACAAGAACTCCGCGACTTTCGCTGCCTCTGGACCCTTATGTCTATCCCCTTAGAGGATACTACTGCCGAGCAAGCCTATCCAATCTTGGAAAATGCTTGGGTTTCTTGGTATGCTTGGTGGCAACCGCGTTTTCCTGACCCTTAATTTGTGTTAACCCTATTCTCAACAGGGATGCAAAATTTATGACTAAATCTGAAGGTTTCGATATAAGTCGCTCAGTGGATGAACTGTTGCGATTTAGCGCCGATCAATTGCGCTCTATTGGTCGGCTTCGACTGATTGGCTATGGCTTATTAATATTAGCCTTATTTGATACGATACAGCTTTTTATTGCCCCCAATTTCATGAATCCTGCCTGGGAATTACAAACAATGGGAGGATTGGTTGAGCGTGTGCCTGTCCCCTTATTGGGCCTAGCACTTGTTTTTTTTGGAGAAGACTATAACCGCAATAGATTAGAAGATGTTCTTTTAAAAGTGCTCTCTTGGGTAACCCTACTACTGGCGGTATTATCTCTGTTGCTGATTCCGTTAGGGGTTGTCAATACTGGGCGAATTAATACCAACACCACGAATCAAATTAACGTCCAGGCTCAACAAGAGTTGTCTCTATTACAACAAATTGAGGAACAAGTCCAAACGGGAACCCCGGAACAACTGCAAACTTTGGCCCTGGAACTGAATCGCTTGGGTTTACCCGTGGATGGACAAAATACGGAGCAGCTTAGAACTGACATTCTCAACAATATTCCCCAAGCAAAACAACGAGTGCAGGTTCAATCGCAACAACAGCTCAAAAATCAGCGCCAGACTTTACTTAAAAATTCGGTGAAGTGGAATCTGGGGGCGTTGGTTGCCAGTGTCTTATTTTTTATGATTTGGCGGGGAACGGGTTGGGCTCGCTAAACCTGGGAATGAGGGGGAAGGGACTGGAGAATGAAAGTTTCCAGTCCCTTTGATGATTTTTTTATAATCCTAAACCCGGTGGCGGCCAAGTGGTGACCACAAAGAAGATGACGACGGCTAGGGCGAGGATGCCCTGAATCAGATTACCGATGACCGAACTCACGACTACAGCAATCCCGGCTTTTAACGCAATTTTGAGATCTCGTCGGTAGAGGTATTCTCCGATGATGGCTCCTAACAGAGGACCGATAAAAATGCCAAGTAAAGGGCCGCCAAATGGTAAGGCAGGGAGTAGCCCTAAAAAGCCCACGAAAAAGCCGACGATCGCCCCAATTTGTCCCCACTTGCTGGCTCCACCTCGTTTGGCCCCGAAATAGCTGGCTAATAAGTCGATGCTAACACTCAGCATTAAAACGAAGATCGCCACCCCTAATGCCCAACCTACGGTCCCAAAACCCTGGGCGATCGCCCAGACAATGATCGCTCCCAAAATTAAACTCGATCCGGGAACCCCCGGCACCACAGCGCCGATGACCCCCACAATCATCACGGCAATCAGTACCCAATACAAAATGATCATAAGCTCTTAAATCAATACGGATGCAAAACGATTTTGAACAGTGATTCTTGAGTCATCTTTTAGTCACTCTCTAAATAATGACTCAAATTCTCGGCTATTTTCTCAGCAATCCCCTCAATCCACCGTTCATCCTGTTTAGTGTAACTACGCGGAGCATTTGCCCCCAAAATCAGCACCCCCCGACTGCCCAAAGGTTGACAAATCACCCCCTGGGTATTTTCCGGCAAATAGTCAAACTCAATCCGTCCTGGATATAACTTCAGCGCCACCAAATAAACCGGCTTCTGCTGGCCGATCGCCCGTTGCACGATCGCCCCAGGTTTCACCTCCCTTTCCGGTCCTAAAATCCCTCGACGCAGCAAAACCCGTCCGTCATACCACACCACCAGCGATCGCGTTACCGTATTCGTCAACAACATCAGAGACGCCCATGCCAGTTCCGTTTTGCTCCGTTCCGGCAAATCCGGGGCCAGTTCAAACCCCTCTTCCCCCATTAACTCCACCGATTCCGGCGTTCTGGGTTGCACCTGTTGCCAAAGTAACCCCGTTAAAATTAACAACGCACTTAAAATCACCCCCAAGACATCCGATCGCGCTTGGGAATCCGTCACTTCAACACTTAACACCCGATTGGCAAAAAAAAGCACCCCGCCCAATCCACCAGCAACCAGGGGTAAGCGCCGCAATACTATATTCTCATCCGGTTTAGCCATACTCAAAAAATTATCCCATCAGAGATTGGGCACCGAACCTGGAAAACTCGTGAGAATTTAGAACTCAAAATTCTAAATCCTCAACTGCTTACGCCTCCTCTGCCTCAATAATCCGTTGGAACAGATAACCCGTTCCCCTCGCCGTCAAAATCAACTCCGGATTGCTCGGATCATCCTCTAGCTTGGCGCGTAACCGAGAAATATGTACATCCACCACCCGAGTATCCACATGGCGCTCCGGCGTGTATCCCCATACCTCTTGCAAAATTTCCGATCGCGAAAACGGGTCCCCTGACTTACTCACCAACAGTTCCAGCAAGCTAAACTCCATCCCGGTTAGACGAATCCGCTCATCTCCCTTATAAACCTGGCGCTTATTCGTGTCTATTCTGATATTCGCCACATGAATGACGCCCGAGCTGGGAATGCCAGAAGCACCCGTTTTCTCAACTCGCCGTAGTACCGAACGGATCCGGGCTTCAAGTTCCTTGGGTGAAAACGGCTTGACCACATAATCATCGGCTCCCAGTTCCAATCCGGTGATGCGATCGGCCACATCTCCCAGGGCTGTTAGCATGATGATAGGGACATCAGATTCCTTTCTCAACTCTTGACAGACGCCATAGCCATCTAGCTTCGGCATCATCACGTCCAGTACCACCAGGTCTGGATTCTCCGTCCGAAAGGTTTCTAGTGCTTCTTCCCCGTCTGCCGCTGTGACCACATCGTAGCCAATCATGGAAAGCCGTGTTTCCAAAATTCGACGAATACTGGCTTCGTCATCGACTACGAGTATTTTTTCCTTATGGTTTTCCAAGATACTCAAGGCTCCTTAAGCGTCTTATCTAATCTTTAATTTTTAATACTGTACCATTTGGATTGTCTTGCTCTGAGCCAGCAGAGCAATCTGATGGCTCACCGCTGATTCATCCAGTACATTTTTTGCCTCCACTCATTACTCAGGGTCAATATCAATAACGAATGCCTAAGCAGCGAACTCAATATATTTGTGACGAGTGCGGAGCCGAATTTCCCCAATGGTTTGGCAAGTGTCCCGCCTGCGATACTTACGGGTCTCTTACCGAGCAAGTGATTCCCGCCACTTCTAGCAACCCTTCCCGGCCTAGTTTAAGTGGAAATTCCTGGATGCGGGAGGGAGGGGGAGATCAAAACAAATCCGAGGGACAGCCGCGATCGTCGTTTAAATTATCTCAGATTGCCGAACAGAGCATTGCTCGGTGTTCTTCAGGATATGGAGAGATGGATCGAGTCCTTGGAGGTGGCATTGTCCCGGGTTCCTTGGTCTTGATTGGTGGGGAGCCCGGAATTGGCAAATCCACCCTGCTGCTGCAAGTGGCGAGTAATCTGGCCCTAGACCATCGGATCCTTTATGTTTCGGGGGAGGAGTCTGGACTGCAAGTCAAATTGCGTGCTCAGCGCTTAATCAGCGGAGTGGACAATGGAGTGCTGGAGGAGGAAACCCCACCCCAACTCCCGGCGATCGCCGATGATGAGACGGTAGACATAAACCAATTGAATGGCAACGAGGAGGAACTGCTCACCCTCTCGGCGGCTCTCCCGGAAAATCCCTTTGGACCTGAAATCAGTCCAGAACCCTTACTGGAAAATGACAATCAACTGATGGAGCAGTCAGAGGAGATAGAGCCATTAGAGGAAACCCAGGCCACTCTAGAAACGCCACCGGAGCCGGTAAAACAAGCTGCAACGACTCAATCGCAAGAAGAACCCCGGTTTTATTTATTGCCGGAAACGGACCTCGAAGAAATACTGCGGGAATTGGAATCTCTGAAACCCTATTTAGCGGTGATTGACAGTATTCAGACGATTTATTTTCCCTCGCTGACTTCCGCACCGGGATCTGTTGCTCAGGTTCGAGAATGTACTTCGGCGCTGATGCAGGTTGCCAAGCGAGAAAATATTACCTTATTTATTGTCGGTCACGTCACGAAAGAAGGTGGGATTGCTGGACCGAGGGTTTTGGAACATTTAGTGGATACGGTGCTGTTTTTTGAAGGCGATCGCTTTGCCAGTCACCGTCTATTGCGTTCCATGAAAAATCGATTTGGTGCCACCCATGAAATTGGGGTCTTTGAGATGGTGGCGAATGGACTCAAAGAAGTGGCTAACCCGTCTGAGTTGTTTCTCGGCAGTCGGGATGATTTTTCCTCCGGTTCCTCTACGATTGTGGCTTGTGAAGGCACTCGTCCGATTGTGGTGGAGTTGCAGGCATTAGTCAGTCCCGCCAGTTTTGGGTCCCCGCGTCGCGCTACTACGGGGATAGACAGCAATCGACTGGTGCAAATTTTAGCGGTTTTAGAAAAACGAGTGGGGGTCCCCCTGTCTAAGTTGGATACTTATGTTAGTTCGGTGGGGGGTTTGAACGTCAGCGAACCTGCGGCGGATTTGGGGGTGGCGATCGCCGTGGTGGCTTCGTTTCGCGATCGCATTGTCGATCCGCATACGGTGATTATTGGAGAAGTTGGGCTGGGGGGTCAAGTTCGTCCGGTGTCTCAATTAGAATTGCGCCTGCGAGAAGCGGCGAAACTGGGATTCAAACGGGCGATCGTTCCCCACGGCCAAAATCCTCCTGACTTGGGATTGGAGGTGATTTCTGTCTCTAAAGTGCTGGACGCTATCATTGAAGCCATTCCGGGTCCGGCAAACCCAGCCTTTGAGGAAACTCCCACTTCCGAGGAATCTAGCACCCTCGTGGCGGGTGAGACCAACGTTGACAACTTTGTAAATGAGTTTGACGATGATTTTGATGATGACTTTGATTCGGAAAATCCCGTTTTTTAAGTTCCTGATGTGGCCCAGTATGGCTTCTGGAGTAAAGAACAGATGCGATCGCCAACTCTGGCAGGAGAGATTGGGCGATCGCTAACCACCAGCATTTATGCTCTATCTCTAACCCTAGGAACTTCAATCCCATCGATCCTCTCATCCCTAACACAGATGCTCCGATAACCTTGGACGAATCTTTAAATCGGGGTAAATCGTTCCGTTGAACGAAACCGTGAATGACTTGGATGGCAAGACCTTGAGTAATAGCAACAAATCCGTGCTAGACGAACTAAGCGCCTTAATCTGGGGAACCTCTTTATTTGGAGGTAAAATTACTGGTGCTTTAAATTCTGGGATTTTAGGCCAGCTTTCCCTTGCTCAATTAAGCCATTTATTTATCATTTGGCGGAATGCGACATTTCTCCCCCAAAATTCTCGCGTGCGGCTGGTATTTATCGAAGCGCTGATTAAAGGGATTATTGTAGCCCTCCACCCCTCTAAGTTCCAACAAACTGACTTGTTTTCCGCTGCTGCTCCCCCCATAAAAGGCTCAGAGTACAGTCAAATTCAGGCATGGCTAAAACGGCGAGTAACGTCTTTACGTCAAGAGGCATTTGGCACTCATGAAAGCAAATGTTGGCTAAAAAATATTACCCAGAGTCCCATGCTTTGTGGGAGTGCAGAAGAAATCTTGAGTTTGGACATCCGGACTCGCAGTCACCAACTTCAAGACCTCAAAAAACAGATTGAGGCTGAACTTTATATTGATGCTTTGCCCGAAAAAATTCGGAATGATTTTCGCTCCGATTGGTTGCCGTCGGTTAGTTTGATTTTATCCAAAACTCTTCACAGAAATCAACTATTTTTGGATTTCCTGGAAGATGAAACTGAAAACTTTGCGTCTTTTCAATGGGATGCACTTTCTACCATTGAAGACATCCAAGGGGTTATTTATCAAGTTAAAAATTTATTAAAGCATCCTCAGAATTATTTAAGTTTTATTCAAATCATTGAGTTTGATACGGAATTTCTCTATCAAGAGGTGCAAAAATTAGATAATAAAGATTCAGGTTTATCGACGCTGATAGAAGATGTTTCAAGAACCAATAATCAACGGATATCCCTGACTGATCCTAAAGTGGAAAAAGTTTTAGAACTGTTAGAAAATAGTCAGGAACTAGAAGACTCTCCCTCTAAACAGGAAAGACTAGAAGAAGACCTGACAAATCCCCCTGATTTTTCGCCGAGCCGTTATAATCCGGAGAGAAAACGGACACCTGTAGCATCGGTGGTGCTGACGGGACTCCCGGTTCCCCGTGCTGAATCAAGCCTGAATGCAATGCGCCCCATCTGGCGCTCTGTTAATACTTTGATCGGTCATTCGGACTCGGTGGTATCTGTGGCATTCGGTCAGCAACATCGTGACCCGGAACGGCGATCGCCTTATTTGGTGGTCAGTGGGAGTTGGGATAAAAGTATCAATATTTGGCACTTAAAAAATTTAGAAAAATCCCAGGGATTACCCGATAGCATCACCGATAATTCCGCCTCCATTTATTCCGTGGCAATTAGTCCCGATCGCCAGTTTTTAGCCACAGGTTGTGCCGACTCCAAAGTTCGACTCTGGCATCTCCCCAGCAATCGGCGACTGCATATTTTAACAGGTCATTCGGTCCCCATTTATTCCGTTGCCTTTAGTCCCGATGGAGAAATCTTGGCCTCCGGTAGCGGAGACCAAACCATCAAGCTTTGGCAAGTTTCTACCGGAGAATTAATCGGCACCCTCATCGGACATTCTAGCTTTGTCTATTCCGTCACCTTTAGTCCGGACGGGGAGCTTTTAGTCAGTGGAAGTACAGACAAAACCATTAAAATTTGGCAATTAAAAACCCAACAATTGGTCCGGACATTGATGGGAAATTCCCCCGTCACTTCCGTTGCTTTAAGTCCCAACAGTCACGTTTTAGCCAGTGCCAGTCGGGATGAAACCATTAAACTCTGGCAAATCCAGGGCAGTTCTTCTGACGGAGGGACCAGAGCCGCCCCGACCCGGACCTTGCGGGGTCACACCGCCGAAGTGCTTTGCGTAGCCATTAGCCCTCGATCGCCCGTATTAGCCAGTGGTTCTCATGATAAAACCATTAAGCTATGGCATCTAGAAACCGGCGACTTGATTGGCACTCTCACCGGCCATTTTGATTCCGTCAATGCCGTTGCCTTCAGTTCCGATGGTCATTTCCTCGCCAGTGGCTCTCATGATAAAACTGTGAAAATTTGGCGACCTTTTTATTAATTATTCCGCCTTGATAAACTCTAAATAAGAACGAGTTAACTCTTGAACCGCTAAATCATACAATTGCTTCCCATGTTCAGGCGTTGCCAAATCGGGATTAGAACCCATTCTGCCATCGGGATATTTGCGGCGAAAATCTACCGCACCATAAATCGGATAACCGGAAGCAACTTGTTTGGATAAAGGAGCAGTTTTAATCGATTCAGGATAAACATACTGGGTGAGTGCAACTTCGCTGGGAGTAGCATGGGAGCCTTCTTCATTCCCATATAACTCTTTGGCGAGTTTATAAACCGAACTGCAAGTAAACCAATTAGCGATTTGGCACTGGATAGAGTCGCCATTGGGGAGGTTTAAACCCCCGATGGTATGATAGGTTTCCGAAAATGCTGCTTTGAGAGTGGCGATATTTCCGCCATGACCATTAATAAAGAAAAATTTGGTAAATCCGGCCTGAGCTAAACTGGTGAGATAGTCCTGAATTACCAGAATTAAGGTACTGGGACGGAGGCTGATTGTACCGGGAAAAGCGGTATGATGCAACGCCATTCCTACATTAATTGTGGGACCTACGACCGCCTGGGTTGCTTCCCCAACTCCTCGGGCGATCGCCTCGGCACAAATCGCATCGGTGCCAATTAATCCCGTAGGGCCATGTTGTTCCGTCGAACCAATCGGCAGAATGATTCCACGGTGTTCCTTGAGATACGCTTCGACTTCAGGCCAGGTACTTAAGTGCAATAACATGGGGTGCTGGGTCAAGGGATAAAAGTGCGCGTTAAATGGATTCCCGGGATTTAAACCGGAGTTCCCATCAAGCCTGGATATTTTAGCATTTTTAAAGTTAAATAGCGCCAGAGAAAATGGCGATCGCCCCTTTAACCTTCCAATCGGAAAATTTGGATACCCTGACCGAAACACATTTCATGGCCGTTTTGTTGTAAGAATGGAAATGATATTAATCATAACAATCATTAATCATGTTTTCTGTGGAAGCAACCAAAACCCTTCCTAGGGCAGAATTCAGCAAAAATCATCGGATCTTAGTCGTAGAAGATGAAGACCTGATTCGGGAAATGCTGGTTTTAGCCTTAGAGGAGGAAGGTTACGAAGTCAGCATTGCCGCAGATGGGCAGAGCGCCCTCAACAGTTTGTATCGAGCCGAACCCGTTTCAACGGATTTTCCCTTTGACTTAATTGTTTTAGATATCATGCTCCCCCAAGTCAACGGACTGGATTTGTGTCGCCTCCTCCGTCAACAAGGGAACCCCGTGCCGATTTTGATTTTGAGTGCCAAAGGTAGCGAAACAGACCGGGTATTAGGGTTAGAAGTAGGGGCGGATGACTACCTGACCAAACCCTTCAGCATGAGGGAGTTTATTGCGCGATGTCGGGCTTTATTCCGTCGTCAACGCCTGAATGGGTTAATGGATCCCCAAGTCTTGCGATTTGGAGAGATTACGTTATATCCCCAGGAATGTCGGGTGATGGTTTCCACGGAAGAGGTTAATTTATCTCCCAAAGAATTTCGGCTGATTGAGCTATTTATGAGCTATCCCCGTCGGGTGTGGTCCCGGGATCAGTTACTCGATCGCGTCTGGGGTCCGGATTTTGTCGGAGATAGCAAAACCGTTGATGTGCATATCCGGTGGTTGCGAGAAAAATTAGAGCGGGACCCCTCCCAACCGGAGTACATCATTACCGTTCGGGGATTTGGGTATCGGTTAGGCTAAAAGCGGCGATCGGTTAAACTCCGTCCTGGGATTACCTCTGGCGACCATCCCCCAATTGCTTATATCATGAGACGAAGAACGTTAAAAATCTTTTCAAAGTCCCTCTCCTCTTAGGAGAGGGATTTAGGGAGAGGTTCCCCCAATTGCTTATATCATGAGACCAAAAGCGTTAAAAATCTTTTCAAAGTCCCTCTCCTCTTAGGAGAGGGATTTAGGGAGAGGTTCCAAATCGCCGAAGTTGATCCCCAATCATCAACGACTGGAGCCTGCTGGATTCATAATGGCTGAACCCGATGGCGCTGTGGGATCAATCACTCTTAGGCCAAAGCGCTCTATATTGAGGAAGCGAAATGGCTATCGTCGCATTTTTTCTGGGCCTAGCTGTGGGAATTGGATTTTGGCTGTGCCAGCAGTTTTGGATGCGCCAGCAGTTACGGCAATGGTTGGGGGGCTTGCCGATCGATTCCTTTGGCTTATATATGCCAATGATGTCTCGATTACGCCGAGCGATCGCTTGGATGAAACAAGAGCGACAACAGTTAGAGGCCCAGGTAGAAGAGGGACGGCAATTATTACAAGTTGCTCCCGTCGGGTATCTCCAAGTCGATGAAGAAAACCAATTAGTCTGTTGCAATTCCCAAGCGCAGGAGATTCTCCAGATTCAGAAGTGGGAACCGAGTTACCCGCGTCTCTTACTGAAATTCGTGCGGTCCTACGAATTGGATCAGCTAATTGACAATACTCGACAACAGCAAACAGCCCAGATGCGAGAGTGGGTGTTTCATCCGGCTTGTCAAAATGGGTCAGAAATGGGAAAAACGCGATCGCTCACCTTACGCGGCTATAGTTGGCCCCTAGGAGAGGGACAAGTGGGGGTATTTTTAGAAAATCGTCAACCCCTAGTCACCCTGGCTGAAAACCGCGATCGCTGGATGAATGATTTAGCCCACGAACTAAAAACTCCCCTCACCAGTATTAGCTTAGTGGCTGAAGCCTTACAAGGCCGGTTAGAGCCTCCCTGGAGTCAGCGAGTCGAACGCTTATCTGGAGAAACAAATCGGCTGATTAAACTGGTCCAAGACTGGCTCGAACTGAGTCATTTGGAAGTAGATCCAGGGGATAAACTGGTAATCAAACCCGTAGATATCTCTGCCTTGATTCAGTCGGTCTGGCAAACCCTAGAACCGTTAGCCCGTCGGAAACAGATTAATTTTGAGTATTCTGGACCGGAACAGGTATGGATAGAAGCCGATGAGTCCAAACTCTACCGCGTCTTTTTGAATATCCTTGATAATAGTATTCGGTACAGTTCACCCCAGGGCAAAATTCAAGCCATCATTGGGACTGAGATGGTGGGCGAGGGTAACCCTCAGAGCCAACCAACCTGGGAACGAGAAATTGTCCAAATTGATATGATCGATTCAGGATCGGGCTTTAGTCCATCGGATATCCCTTATATCTTCGATCGCCTCTACCGAGGAGACCCAGCCCGCGCTAGACAGTCCCTTGACCCGAATCAAGGCTCGGGGAAAGCCTATTCCACCAGTCCAGGCTCTGGTTTAGGTTTAGCGATCGCCGAACAAATCATCACAGCCCACGGAGGCATCATTAAAGCCAGCAATCATCCTGACACCGGGGGAGCTTGGTTGCAACTGCGACTACCCTGCGATCCGGCCATTCTCAATCCCCACCCCTAAAATTGGGTGTCCCCAACTCCCATCCAATCAAACGTATTCCCTAATACCGTTTTCCGAACCCGTTTTGTCAAATTATTAACCATTTGTAGAGTTATTTCTAAACCCAATGGCTAGTCAAGCCGAACTCTCTGCTTCGTCCTATAGTAAAAATTCTAGATTGACTCATTTTAGGCGAAAAGTAAAACGCTTAGAGCGGGATATCTTGCGGATGGGTGCCTTAGTGGAAAATTCTTTCCGTCTAAGTCATCAAGCTTTATTTGCCCGAGATTTGTCCGCTGCCGAAGCGATTCCCTTACTCGACAAACAAATCGATCGCTTTTATCGGCAAATCGAAGCCGAATGTGTCATGCTCATGACCTTGCAAGCCCCAGCCGCAATGGATTCCCGTTTACTCGGGGCCTTTATGCAGCTCGTCCGTGACCTAGAACGAATTGGTGACTATGCTCAAGATATTTCGGAAATTGCTGTCCTACTCTTTCCCTATCCCCCCCATCCCTGTATGGCGGAAATTGAGGAAATGTCCCACCAAGCTAGAGCAATGCTGGCAACCAGTCTCGTCGCCTTAGCCGATCTCGATGCCGAAGTGGGTCAACGGATCAAGCAACTGGACTCGATTGTAGATGATGCCTACCATAACCTTTATCACATCCTCGCCAATCAGCGGGATGTTAAAGGGGTGGTTGAACCTCTATTATTAATGGCGTTACTGATTCGCCACCTCGAACGGATGGCCGATCATGCCACCAATATTGGACAGCGAGTCTCTTATATCGTCACAGGTCATCGATGATGAATATCAAACGTCGCGAATTCTTGCTGTTTTTGAGTGGATTTGCCGGTACTGTCGCCCTCAGTTCCCTGCAATCTTGCAATTTCCCCGGATTACAGTCATCACCCAAGAGTCTCAATTTTAAGCCCCTCAAAGGTCCTCTGCCAGTTCCCACCGATGGCATTGCACCGGCTCAACAAATCGCCGAGTACAGTAGCTATGAGGTCCTCGACGATCTGGTTCTTCCCGAGGGGTTTACTTACGATGCGATCGCCCAATGGGGAGACCCAGTGGGCGATTCTCGTTTTGGCTATAACAATGATTATCTGTCTTTCATTGAAACAGCCCCCAATGAAGGCTATCTAGTCATAAACTTTGAATATGTCAGCGCCGGGACCTGGATGCAAACCTATCCTTTAGTCATTCAGAAACCCTTACCCCTAGAAGAGGTTAAGTCTGGAATGTCTAAGGCTTCCAAGGGAGAAACACCCACTACGATTAATGCCTTTGCGCTGGCTGACAACAACCCGCTTAAAGCCCAAATTCAGCAAATTTGTGAAGAAGCCTTGATTGATCAAGGACTCGGGGTGATTTCCTTACGGCAAACCCAGGAAGGCCAATGGGAAAGGACCAATTCCCCCGCAGATCGTCGAATTTCCGGCATTTCTGGGTTAAAAGATGGTCGGTATTTAAAAGTCACTGGTCCTGCGGTGAAGATTTTTCAGAAACAGCAGGTACAGGGGTATCGCGATGGATTGGGCGATCGCATCATTGGCACCTTTGGCAATTGTGCTGGTGGGACGACCCCCTGGGGAACGGTATTGAGTGCGGAAGAAAATTTCCAATCCCAGGTGTCGGAACCCGTCTATGCCGATGGCTCCTCTTTCGACCCCGGGGAGTTACCGTTTAACTTGGCTGATAATCGCCTGCATGGACAAGGGAATGTCTTGGGGTTAGCTGGGAATAAATATGGATGGATTGTAGAAATTGACCCCACGGACCCCAACGACTATGGGACCAAGCATACTTGGTTGGGACGTTATCGCCATGAAGCAGTCGGAGTGCGGGTGGAGTCGGGTAAACCTTTGGCGTTTTATTCAGGATGCGATCGCCAGGGAGGTCACCTTTATAAGTTTGTCAGTCAAGGGGTGGTTACCAATCCCACGGATAAAAGTAACTCCCAATTATTGACCGAGGGTCAACTTTATGGGGCGAAGTTCAACCCCGATGGGACCGGAACTTGGATTCCCCTAACTCCGGAAACGGCAGTCAACCCTCAACTCCCCAGTCAGTTGGTGGGGAATGTCATCTCTTTACCCCAACGGCAACCGCCAACTAATGCAAGACAGCGGAATCAACGCCAAGGGGGTTATTTTATTGGCGATCGCGACGAACAGATCCAGACTTTTAAACAACAGTTCAAAACCCTCGATGACCTCTATGTAGGCAATCCCGAAGAAAAACAAGGGGCCATTTTAATTGATGCTCACTATGCGGCCAATGCAGCAGGCGTCACCTGCACCGCCCGTCCAGAAGATACCATCATTGCTCCCGATGGTTCCCTTTATATCGCCTTTACTGCCGGAGGGTCCGCAAGCGAAGGAGGCCCTGATAACCGCATCTTTACCGGACCCAATGGCGAGACTCCCTATCCGTTTGGGTGGATTTTCCGCCTCCAGGAAGACAGCAAAGAACCCGCTTCCCTCACCTTCACTTGGGAAAAATTAGCCGTTGGTGGTGAACCCGTGGAGGGGGGCTGGGGATTCGCCAACCCAGATAATCTGTTAGTGGATTCCGGAAGTAATCTCTGGATGGTGACGGATGTTAGTACCGGGGGACTCAATCGTGCGGTTCCCACTCGGGTAGATGATTCGGGACAGGCGATCGGTCTGGCCCAGCAAATGGGCATCTTTGGCAATAATTCCATCTGGTTCATCCCCACATCGGGACCTGATGCGGGCAAAGCCTATTTATTCGGATTGGGACCAATGGAGTGCGAAACAACCGGGCCATTTTTAACCCCGGACGAACGCACTCTATTTCTAGCGGTGCAACATCCCGGTGAAACTCATGGAATCCGGATGAATCGGGCCACTGAAACCCGGGAGTTCGCTATGCTGACGATAGAGGGAGAGGAATTTATCCAAACTCGTCAGGTCCCAGTGGGTTCAAACTGGCCCACAAAGCAACCGAATGACCCGCCATTACCAGCGGTTGTCGCGATTCGCCGTCTGGATTCCCAAGCGATTCCTCCAGAGATGACTTCTATATAAATAAGGAAGAAAGACAAAGGGACAAATTTCAGTCCCGCTCATATTAAAACAGGCGCTTGAAGCGCCTGTTTTCGTTTTATACCAAATCCGGAGTTCAAAAGTCGTTTTTACTCTTCAGCCCGCGCAGGCGGGCTTTGTCCGTATAGCCCCAGGCTTCAGCCTGCGGGTTTTTACAGACCTTTGACAACCGGATTCCGTTTTACCCTCTTATTTTCATACTCAAGTCCAACCAGGTGGATCGGGTAATCGGGGCGCTGGTGGAGATGTAGTCTACTCCGGTTTCTCCAACCGCACGGATTGTTTCCAGGGTGATGTTGCCAGAGGCTTCTATGGAAATCCGGTCGTTATGCTGACGAATCAGGGGGACCGCTTCCCTCATCCGCTCAACCGTCATGTTGTCCAACATAATAATGTCGGCTCCATGTTGGAGGGCTTCTTCCACATCCTGTAAGGTTTCGGTTTCCACTTCTATAGTTAAGGGATAGGGAATTTGGGACCGGACTCGGGCGATCGCCTCTCCAATTCCTCCAGCCGCCACAATATGGTTGTCCTTAATCATGACAGCATCATCCAATCCCATGCGGTGGTTTCTAGCGCCCCCGACTTGAGTGGCATATTTTTCTAAGAGTCTCAGTCCCGGTGTGGTTTTGCGGGTATCCACCAGTTGCACCGGCAAATCTGCAATTTTTTCCACATACTTCCGAGTCAGGGTGGCAATCCCGCTCAGAGGCATCACCAGATTGAGGGCCACTCGTTCTCCGGTGAGCAGGGCATTCACCGGGCCAGTGATTTGAGCGACCACCTGTCCGGGTTGGCAATACTCCCCTTCCGCGATCTGGGGAGTGAACTCAACGGTGGAGTCTAAAAGATTAAAGATGCGACGGGCAAATGGTAATCCCGCCACTGCACCCGGTTCTTTGACAATCCATTCCGCCCGGGCTGGGGGAACTCCTTCTATATAGATAGCGCTGGTGGTGCGATCGCCTCGACCAATATCCTCTAATAACCATCCCTGGAATAAAGGGTCCAACACAATCCAAGGGGGCAACGCAGCTTGATAATTAACTGCGATCGCCCCCTTTTTCTTTCCCGTCTCAGGAAATACCAAATTTTTTGTCACTTAAAACTCCTTCCCTGTATGGCTTTCAGACTTTTTTCAAAAAAAGTCAAAAAAAATCCTCAAAAACGCTTGACAAACCCGGGTGGGTTAGTTAAAGTAGTAAAGCGCGGTGAGGAAAGGCAACGAACTGAATCGCGCCTGAACCAAGACAATTAAAGAGTTTGAAAGCCAATAGAAACCTGGTCTCGTCAAGAGAATCAGAAGTCTCTAAAGGGTTATACCTAGAGACTATAAACTAAAAGTCAAAAAAACGCAAGTTTTTAGACAAACAAGCCAATCACTCAAAGTGAAAAGCCTAGAGTCCCGTGGAAATCATTCAGTGAAATGAACCCGGACTTTAGAATTAAAACGGAGAGTTTGATCCTGGCTCAGGATGAACGCTGGCGGTCTGCTTAACACATGCAAGTCGAACGGTGAACCCTCGGGTTCATAGTGGCGGACGGGTGAGTAACACGTGAGAATCTGCCTCCAGGTCGGGGACAACAGTGGGAAACTGCTGCTAATACCCGATGTGCCCAAGGGTGAAAGATTAATTGCC
>JAABSJ010000065.1 GCA_011390515.1 Oscillatoria sp. | reverse complement strand
CCCCAGGGGCGCAAGCATTGCGCCCCTACAGTGACGGAGCTACTCCATTGAGTAGTCACTACGAACGAACGTTTTGGAGGATTTATATTTTGCACTCCTCTAATTCCAAATTAATCCCCCCAAGCTCTGAAAAAAAGGGGGGATTTTAATGCAACAATCCTGCCAGAATTATTCTGACAGGACTGCCTGTTATCTTGACTTATTAAAAAGACCGTTGAGGTCTGTGTTATTTCGATTTTCTATGTTTTAACTGTATCTGAACCTAGAGAGAACGGACATCTATCTTGAGAGAGAAGTTGCCTGAGTCTGAGGTTAGAGGCGGCAGAATTGTAGGAGGTTGGTGTAACGATCGCCTAGAAGAAGGAAAAAGAAGGAAAAACTGGCGATCGCCCCCCTTCAATTGCCCCCCATTCTTAATCCCTGACCCCAACTCAGTTCACTCGCAATAAAGGGTATCGCGGGTGTTGCGTCCCGTGACGGGATTGGTCCCGGTAGCTAGTTCACAGAGGATTTCCTGAGCATCATCGCGCAAGAAGACATCGGTAAAATCTGCACCTTCGATGTTGGCCCCATTAAATTTAGCACTGAAGGCAAAAGAGCCTTCGAGAATGGCATTTTTAAGGTTGGCTTTGATAAACCTTGCGGTATCTAAGGTAGTGTTACTCAGGTTTGCGCCTTCTAAATTGGCCTCTTCGAGGTGCGCGGCGAATAGGCTGGCCCCTTGCAAGTTGGCATGACTCAGGTTACTTTTGCGGAGGTTGGCGTGGTTAAAGCTGGCTTGAGTGAGGTCGCGACCGGAAAAATCCGCGCCGAGGAGGTTTTCTTTGTTATAGTTTTGGGCGAGAGCCTCGGGAGGATAAGCCGTGGTCAGGGTGGCGACTGTTCCGACTGCTGAGATCCAAACCAGTACCGAAACAACCAGACTGATGACCCGAGTCCAACCCCAGTTAAAAAAACAATTTTTCATACGTTCGTTTCGTCGCTCCAAAAGTGACTCCTGCGCGATGGGAGGAATAATTTTTACTAAGAAAATTCAAGTATTCATTGTTATTTTACCAGCAAGCGTAACTCTGGAGTTGTCTGATGTCTGCTTCTTCTCCCCTTTGGTCGAGTATCCGGGCTGACTCTAGCCCCAACCCAGGATTGTGGGGTGAGGCATTGGTGGCGCAATGGTTAGTGGATACGGGGTGGGAGATTTGGGCGCAGCGTTGGCGCTGTCGCTGGGGGGAAATTGATCTGATTGCTGGGCAGTCGGGTTATACAACACAAAGTAGCTCGTTTGTCAAGGGAGGTGACTCCCCTCATTTAGTCAAGAGTGAGGGGGGTTTGTTGGCCTTTGTGGAGGTCAAAACCCGATCGCCCCGGAGTTGGGATGCCGGGGGTCTCCTGGCAATTTCCTCCGGGAAGCAGGCCAAACTGATCCAAACCGCCCAGTTATTTTTAGCGGAACATCCGGAGTTCGCGGAGTTTCCCTGCCGGTTTGATGTGGCGTTGGTGCAGTATCAGCGCCAAAGGCGATCGCCCCAGTCGGGGGGTAACCTCCAAGGCGATCGCCCAGGTCAACCTTCACCGCCACAGAATCCCATCTGCCTCGGTCAACCCCAACCCATTGGAGACTATTGCTTTACCCTGCATGATTATATTTGTGGAGCGTTCGATGCTTAAGCTCGAAACCCCTACTGTTTCCCGGTGACGAGAGTTCGGTTGTGGGAATTGGCCCGGATTATGCTAAAGTTTCCGGACAATACCCCAAGCCTTGCACAAATTGTTCGCGAAACTCCTCAATTTCACTCAAATCAGGATGACCGTGAGAGACAACGGCAATCTGATAGCGACGCATCACCTCAATGGGAGACTGTTCGTTTTCCAATGCCCAGAGTGCCATTTGCAAGCGGATACTGGGTTGGCCGGGGATTCCTAGTTCGTTCATAAAGGCTCGAAAATCCCCATCCTGCTGGGCTTTGAGGGGGTGATTCATTTTCACCCGCACAATCCATCCATCAATTTGATGAATCACAGTCAGGAAGCGCACCGGCAGATTCTCGCTTGTATTAAGATATTCCGCAACTCTTAGGGTTAGACTGGCATTTGCCAGGTGATAGAGGTAATCCATCTTCACCAATTTCCGTATTCTTGGACAATAATGAGTCATCTGGTTTGTCCTGTGGGTTAGTTGATTGCTTGTTGACTAAGGAATCTAGCTCTCCCCATTCCTAGCAAAGCGTTAATAACTCTAGCCCTTGGACTTTGTAGCGCCAGGGAAATATGGCTACATGAGTTGGCTGCCAGTGCCAGGAAAGGAATCCAGATGCTTTGCGTTCTCATCGAATTTAAAAGAGACCCAATTGAAGTAGGGAAGAATAGAACCGAATTAGAGATGTGACTTTAAGAGGAGGTGTTCGGTGGGGAAAATCTGGAGATTTTGCCAACTGGGTTTAGGGGTTGATCTGCTTTTATCCAATTCACCCAGATCCTCGTCATCCTGCGATCGCATAACCATCAAAGCTCTATATTCTATTGTGGCGATCGCCTGGTTTTTCTAACATGGGTAAGATCCCTCTGATGATATGGGGAAGTCTACCCAAGTTTTTACACTTACTGAGGGATTACCTTTCTTTAAATATTTCTTAAGCTATCCTAGGTATTTATCACCAGTTTTCTCTAATTCCTGAACTTCCCTGCTATTTAATTGATCCGATTTAAAAAATAAATGTTTAATTAGCCAAACTTTAGATTATAATCTTCTATCTTAGCACAGATTCAACCGAATAAATCCCTTTTTGGGATGACAAGTATGTTCCCTAACGAAATCGATTCTGAGAGCCTAACATCCCCGGTCAACGCCCTCAACGGCCCAACCCACAGTAATACCGGGGGCGATCGCACCCTATCCGGATATGACTACGACCTGCCGGAAGACCGCATCGCTCAGAATCCGGTCACCCCTCGGGATAGTTCGCGGTTGCTCGTGGTGGATTCCCCCACCCGTCACCAGCATCGGCGATTCCGAGACCTCCCCGAACTCCTAGAACCCGGTGATTTACTGGTTCTCAACAATACTCGGGTGATGCCAGCTAGACTCTACGGCTATAAATCCACAGGTACACCTGTTGAAGTCCTGCTGTTAGAAGAACAAGAGGAGAACCAGTGGTTAGGATTAGTCAAACCGGGTCGGCGTTTAAAACCCGGGTCACTGATTCAGTTTCCTGCGCCAGATCATCCAGCAGGCGAACCTCTATCAAACTCCACCTTGCAGGCTAAAGTTTTAGCCACCGATGACGCGACGGGGGGGAGAATCTTGAAATTTGAAGCGACAGGGGGGGCCTCAGTCCGGGAGTTACTGGAGTCTTATGGACAGGTGCCCTTACCGCCTTACATTACCCAATCCGTTGCTTCACCGGACCAGTATCAAACGGTTTATGCCGAAGAGTCGGGGTCCGCAGCCGCACCGACTGCGGGGTTGCATTTTACGGAAGAATTGCTCGATCGCCTGGAAGCGAAGGGAATCAATCGGGCTTTTGTTACCCTGCACGTGGGAGTGGGGACCTTTCGCCCGGTGGAGGTGGAGGATGTCACCCGCCATCAAATGCATGAAGAGTGGGTGCAAGTGCCGCCGGAAACCGTGGAAAAAATCCGCGAGACGAAAGCGCGGGGGGGTCGAGTGATTGCGGTGGGGACCACCGGGGTGCGATCGCTCGAAGGTGCAGCAGCCGTCTCCAGGGAATTGCAGCCGTTTTGTGGCAAGACTGATTTATTTATTTATCCGGGATATCAGTGGCGGGTCGTTGATGGATTGATTACCAATTTTCATCTACCGCGATCGAGCTTGTTGATGTTGGTGAGTGCATTAGTGGGGCGCGATCGCCTGTTGGGGTTGTATCGGGAGGCGATCGCTCAGGAGTATCGCTTTTATTCCTTTGGGGACGCGATGATCATTTTGCCTGCTGCCAAGACTGGAGTCTGAGCTTTATAAAAAATTAAGCATGAAGCACTTGACAAACAGCAATGCTTCATGCTTGATTTTTGCTCTTAGGGAACTCCAAAAAATAAAATAGCCCAAATCCTTCCCTAATAAGCAATTGTAGGGTGGGCAATGCCCACCATAAGTTACGGTGGGCATTGCCCACCCTACAATTGCTTGAACAACCGAAAAGGAATGATTTATTTTTTGGAATACCCGGAACGGATAGCAAGACGCGATCGCCCGCGTCTTGACCATCAAGGAACCCCAACCTTTAGGATTCTTCGTCCTCGTCATCTTCGTCAGAAGGATAGATAAAACCCGTAGAACGTCCGGTCAATACCGACTTGCCGAGGGACAGGGCTTTTTGAGCTTGCAAAGCTGCTTTGTTCTTCCAAGTCGCTTTGCGTTTATCGCGCTTGGATTTCGAGGTTTTCTTCTTGGGAACCGCCATAACCTGAATGACTCAAATTTTTGACAACCTTTCCATTTTAAGCCATAATCTTGACTCTGCGATCGCACCGCGAGTCGTTTGCTGCTTTCTGGGGTAAAAAATTTTCACACCCTACCCAGTTTTCCCCCCTGGCTCCTCATGAGTGAAAATTTTCATGCTCGATCACAAACACATTGGCATACAGATTGGCTAAAACCTGTTGTCCCTGTTGGGTCAACCCTAAGTAAGGTAGAGCATCCTGAATGTAAGGATAAACGCTTTCCCAATAAACCCGAGGATATTTGGCCCGCAGATCCCCAGGGTTTTCATACCCCAGCTTTGCATTCATGCCAATTTCTTCAAATTCATAGAACAGGGCACTAATCTTTTTCAAATATCTGGGATCGCTGAGTTGGCCGACTAGGGCCGCTGCCCGCACCAGTGCCGGATAAGTGCCAGTTTCCTGGGAATCCTCACCCATTGGCATGGGAAACCGCGTCAGTTCGATATTCCGCTTGAGGGCTTCGGCATCAATCAGTTTATGACCGCCAAAGCGCTCTTGAATAAATAGCTTATCGCGATCGACTCGATAGGGAGTCAAGCTGGCAGAGGTGGCCCCTTCCGGGAGAGTCACCGTTTCGCCATTGCAACCCGTGGCATAGAGCCCAGCTACTGTTCGATCCTGTTTGCAAACCCCCTTGACATAGCCGATATCGTGGCAGACTAGAGAAATGATAAAGTGCAGCCAATCTTCACAGGAAACGCCGCCCTCACGGATGTGTTTCCCCCGCAAGATCTCTTGTCCCACTAACGTGATGTTAATGGTGTGCTCGATATTATGGTACAAGGCATCGGTATTTGCCAAGTTCTCTAGGGCCATGTGGCCCGCCCAACCGATAATATCCGCATAGTCTGGTTTCAAACCCCCGTATGTCCGGGCATAGCCCGCTTTAAGCTGGCGCACGAAGTCATCAATCAAGATTTCCGTGGTATTAAACATATCCCCTTCTGTCTGTTATTATTTGCGCTTCGTGACCCGGGATGGGCCAAAAAGGCTGAGTAGACCGCAAACGTTGCTCCTGTCAATCATAAAAACTCGGATTTGTGAGCTTGAACCAGAGATAATGGTGCTTGTATTCAGTGTAGACAATTGGGTGACCTCAGGGGTGAAAATACAGACTCCGACTCCGACTCCGGTTCCGGTTTCCTTGGGACATTAGGGTGGGGTCTCTACCTGGACAGAATGTAGAGACCCTCCATGAGGTATTTCTACAATTCTTTGGTGCTCAAAGGGTTTAATTCTGATCCGACTGAGGTAAAGGTCCTGGGGTGTAACGACCTCTGGCCACTTGGGACTTGCCTTCCAGAGCTATTTTTTTCAATAGACGGTTTTCCGCCCTACTTCAATGATGGAGATCCTCGGGGGTCGAGATCTAGATCACACCCATAAGCCGGATGCGATCGCATCGTAGAAAAACAGAATCGCTAAGATCTATATCATATCGATCATCCCGATTTTCAGTGGAAATTATAGGTTTCCCAAAGAACAATGGAACTAACCGCAGCCATGTCTCAAGTCCCGCTGGAAGAATTATACGGTCAAGTCATGTTTTCTAATGTGGTGACTCGTGCCGATCGCCAACAGCTTAGAGCAGCTCTTTTAAAAGATTGCTTGAGCGAAGACGAACAAGCCATCATTGACAGAGTGCTTTATAACGTCCGCCGGGGATGGCTCCAGCTTATCGATTGAACGCCCACCCACTTATAAAAAAACCTGCTTCTGACTTTAAGCAGTGAGTACGGTATCACTTTATTCATTTTGTCCGATTTTATATTCGGATGCTGCCTGGTGGGATTTTTTTCTCAATCTGTCAGCATCCTTTGGCTTTTCATCTCTCAATTTATTTTCCCGGCCCCCAGAATCCTCTAAGGAAACAAAATCTTGATGAACGTCCCTCGGCTCTAGCGCGAATTGAGGGCAATTTTTTATGCTCATTTAGGGTTGGATACCAAATCCGGTTGAAACCCATTTTCTCTTTAGCCCGCGCAGGCGGGCTTTGTCCGTATAGCCCCACCCTTGAGGGTGCGGGTTTTTAGTGCTACGATAATAAAGACGTTTAGGCGGGTGCGACTCGTGAGTGTCTCCGTACAATTTATCAAGGGATTAGATGAGGAACTCGGCGGAATTAGTCTACGAAAAGGCCGAGACTCAGGAACGAAAACAGTAGTATTACTGTTTGAACGGGTCCAAGCTATGGAAAAAGGCCGAAGCTTTATCAATAAAATAGAAACCTTAAATTTGTGTGATGAAGAAGGGGAAATTAAAGTCACTCCCACTGGCATGAAATTTCAATTTGTTGATGATGATAATCTCTCCCAGGCTGAATGTTCATTTGAAGTGACTTCTGATGAAGCCTGGGAACGGGTGATGAGATTTTTGCACCGCTATGCCGATGCCCACGGGTTTGAATTTCAGGAACCCAAAGTCTAGGCTTTCTTCTGGGCCGATCGCCAATCCCAGAGCGATTAGCTGGGATCAACGCCCTTGATAGACCTGCGAAATTTTCCCATATCCCAACCAACCTGGCACCTCAATCCAGAATTTCTGTATCAAAAACTACAAAAAACCAGGGCAGGGCGGTGATACTAAGGTACGATGCAGGTTACGCAATCAGCAGTTCAACAGCGTGAGGAGTCAGAAGCTTGAAAAAGGTAGAAGCCATTATTCGGCCATTTAAACTCGACGAAGTAAAAAT
Organism: Oscillatoria sp.; assembly: GCA_011390515.1. Classification (GTDB taxonomy): domain Bacteria; phylum Cyanobacteriota; class Cyanobacteriia; order Cyanobacteriales; family Laspinemataceae; genus Laspinema. Next base: position 18,222 of record JAABSJ010000065.1, on the reverse strand, counting down.
CGCCTTAGTTAACGCAGGCGTAGTCGGGATGACCGTTTCAGAAGTCCGAGGGTTCGGACGGCAAAAAGGTCAAACGGAACGGTATCGCGGTTCTGAGTACACCGTAGAATTTTTACAAAAACTCAAAGTGGAGATTGTCGTTGATGACGACATGGTGGATCTCGTGGTGGACAAAGTTGTTGCTGCCGCTAGAACTGGCGAAATTGGGGATGGTAAAATTTTCATCTCCTCCGTGAATGAAATCGTCCGGATTCGCACCGGAGAAAAGAACCAGGAAGCCATTTAGAATCTTGAGAAAGAATTAAGACTCCAGAATTGAGCCTCAATTCTCCGTTCTGTTCAAATCTCCCCCCAACCTCAGTTGGAGGGGGATTTTTTATGAAAAATCTAAAGTAGCTAACTGAGGCAGGAGAATCTTAAAGGCCAGACCTCGATGACTCAGCCGTTTTTTGGTCTCGGGCTCCATTTCCGCAAAAGACTGACGCTGTTCAGTGTGGTAAAAAATTGGGTCGTAACCAAAGCCATTATTTCCCCGGGGACGATGGAGGATCCGTCCCGGACAAATCCCTTCAGCTTGTAAGGCAATCGAACCATCGGGACGGGCGATCGCGATCGCACAGACAAACTGGGCCTCTCGATTCAGTTCACTGCCTAACTCAAACAGCAGACGATCAATTCGCTCGGTGTCCGTGGCCCCATAGCGCGCGGAAAAAATCCCGGGACTGCCATCGAGAGCATCTACAGCCAACCCGGAATCATCGGCGATCGCCCATTGTCCCGTGGCGATCGCCACCTCCGATGCCTTGATCACTGCATTCTCCATAAAGGTTTCCCCGGTCTCCTCCACGTCGATTTCCGGGGGTTTGAGCTGCAATTCCCAGCCCAACTCTCCCAAATATGCCTCCATTTCTTCGAGTTTACCGGGATTGCTCGTGGCAACCACCAGGCTTTTTGGCGTTTTAGTTGGCGTTTCAGGTTGTGATTCTAAAGTCATAGTCAAAACGAAGGATGTGGTATCAACGGTTTCAGCAATCGGGGGTTAATGGTTCCGAGGGAGGACCCCACCCTAACCCGGACCTTGCCAAGGGGAGGGGACCGGAAATGCGAGACAAATCCCCCTGAACCTAAAAGACCTACTCTGGTAAGCTAAACCCCCTCGGCCCATTGTTTGGCCCAAGCTAAGGTATCACGGACTTGGGCCAGGGTGGCTGCTTCGCAATAGAGTCGCAAAACGGGTTCAGTGCCGCTAAACCGAATCAGCAGCCAACTGCCATCGCTTAAGCGGAATTTGTAGCCATCAATGGTTAGACAATCCACGACGGATTGACCGGCGATTTCCGTCAAGGTGGTTGTTTTGAGTTGTTCCCGCAGGCGATCGGCTACGGCCATACTGCTCAGGGGTAAATCAATGCGGTCATAGCTGAAGTGATAGTCAGCTTGCTCCTGAGCGCGACGATAGAGGGTACCTAATTCTAAGCCGGACTGGACGATCGCCTCTAGGAGGTACAGGGAGGAGAGCAAGGCATCCCGTTCCGGAACATGGGTGCCATATCCAATGCCGCCAGACTCTTCGCCGCCAATCAGGACGCGATTTTCTAGCATCCGATCGGCGATATATTTGAAGCCGATCGCCGTTTCCATCAGGGGCCTGTCGTACAATTTGGCTACCCGGGGAATCAGGTCGGAACCACTGACGGTTTTGATGACGGCCCCCATAAATCCGCGCCGTTTCGCTAGATGTTCGATTAAGACGGGGATCAAGATTTGGGAACTGAGGAAGGTCCCATCGCCATCGACGGCAGCAATGCGATCGGCATCGCCATCGAAGACAAATCCCACGGATAAACCGGGATTGACCGATCGCCGGTGGGTTCGCATCTGTCGGAAGAGGGAAGAAAGGTAGCGTGGCAGGGGTTCCGGGGCACCGCCATCAAAGAGGGGGTCGCGATCGCTGTTGATTTCCTGCACCGGGACCTCTAGGATTTTACCCAATCCAGTGGCTCCTGAGCCATGCATGGCATCGACAAATACCGTGAGTTGACCTTGGGCGATCGCCTCTTTAATCCGGGCAATATCCACCATTGAGCGCAGCATTTCGCAGTAACTCGGCCAGATATTGAATGTTTCTAACTTTCCTGGGGAAGGGGAAGCAGACTTTAGAGGGTTCTCCTTTGCCAGTTGCGCTTCGATCCGTTGGGTGACTTCCGGAGGGACTGAACCTCCAAATGAGCCCTTGACTTTTAAGCCGAGGTAGGCTGCTGGATTATGGGAAGCGGTCAAGACAATTGCACCCAGGGCCTTGCGTTGGTGGGCTAACCAACTAAAGGCGGGGGTTGGGGCGTAGGTTTCGGACAGCATGACGTCAAACCCTACGGATTGGATAGACTCAGCCGCTGCTTGGGCAAAGGTTTCCGCCATAAAACGGCGATCGAACCCGACGATAATGGTCCGGCTTCCGGTGGAGGGTCCGTAAACTTCCTCTAAAATCTGGGCGGCGATCGCCGCCACCCGGACCACCCGTTCAAAGGTAAAATCAGCGGCAATCACACCGCGCCAACCATCGGTCCCAAACTTAATCGGGCTACCATTCACCGGGAGAGAGATGGGTGCAGAACTCATAAATGAAGTGCCTCAAACCACAATAATTGTTAAAGAAATATCGACTTAGTAAGGATCCTAATCGACCCTCAGAGAATCAGAGCAAAAGATAGATTGACCCATAAGGTTTTGCACTCGGTGATTACCGACTCATCTGAGTCCTAAGCGTTTAATATTTTATCAAAAAACTGGATAGATTAAACCCGTTAAAACAGATTAGTGAGCCCAAGTTACTCCCCTTTAAAGGAGAGAGTTGTGAGAGATTTTAGGCCAAGAGTTCATGAATCGATACCATCGCCAGCTTCACCGGGAGCAGGTCAACCAATAATAATAGACCGAAGGCGCTTGTCCAAATGTAAATATTCGGTAATTTTTCGGGGACTGGGCTACCGGGAGCAATCCTTAAAACTGCTAAAATAATTGAGTCTGTTTTATTCTCTTGTAAATTCAGGAAACCCGTAATCGAATATGGCTAATATAATTGGCACAGAGCAAGCTGATCTCATCTTGGGAACCATTGAATCCGATTCAATTTTGGGCTTAAAAGGTGAAGACACAATTGACGGAAGCTCAGGAAATAATACCATAAACGGCAACCAGGGGGCTGACCTCATCATTGGCCGAGAAGGAGATGACTTCCTGTTTGGGGGTCAAGGAAATGACGTCATTTATGGCGGCAGTGGGAATGACACCCTGTTTGGGAACTTAGACAATGACATCCTCTTTGGGGAATCTGGAAACGATCTGCTCTTAGGCGAGGCGGGACGGGATATTCTCTACGGGGGAGACGGAAACGATATTGTACAGGGTGGGGATGATAACGACACCCTCCTTGGGGAAAATGGGGATGATACCCTATTTGGAGAAACGGGTGATGATCTGTTATTTGGCAATAAAGGCGACGATCTGATCCTCGGGGGAGAGGGAGACGATACCCTCTATGGCGGACGGGATGACGATCAGCTGTTTGGAGAAGACGGAAATGACCTGCTATTTGGGGATTTAGGAAATGATATCTTAAATGGGAACATCGGAAACGATACCTTAGAAGGGGGAGAAGGCGAAGATACCCTCTATGGTGGACGTGGGGATGACAGCCTTTTTGGAGGTGCAGGAAGTGATTGGCTATTCGGGGATTTAGGTGCGGATACCTTGACGGGTGGCACCGGGTCTGACTATTTTGTGTTGCAGTTAAATGCTGGGGTAGATTTTATTACGGACTACAACCCTCAAGAGGATTTCTTAGCCTTAGAGGAGGGTTTAGAATTCGGGAATCTGGACTTTCAAAATATTACGAATGTTGGTCCAGATAATAGTCTCACCTCTAGTACGGCGATTTTGCTTAGAGATACGCAACGGATTATTGCCATTTTATCGGGAGTGTCTGCCTCTAGTTTCACCGGGGCTGATTTTGTGGATAGTGCTGGACAACCGATTTCTATCGAACGTCCCCCAGTGGAAGATAATACGACTGCGACTCAAAATTTTACAGCGACTAATAATCCATTTGAGACGGGTTTGGCGGCTTTGTTCGCCACGCCTACAGAGGAGACTTTGGAATCCAGTGTTAATCAGAATATCCGGAGTGGATCTGATTTTTTGGCCTTGGATAATACGGATACCCTGACACTGATTTAACGACAGCGACCCTGGATTAGGGAATAGGGAGTAGGAGAAACTGAAACTCTACAGCAGCAGTGAGTCAGGGGAGAGGCTCCCGGTGGGAGACTTGTTTTTGGTAAAAAGTTGCCCGGTTAAGGGTGGGAAGGAGACGTGGAAAATCCCCTTCCCAGAGTCGTCATTCTCCGTCAACCCTCACCGAACCTTCAAGATCCGGGGGATGATCCCCGGCAGCTTCGGATAAAACCTCCAGGAGCGATCGCAACTTGATCCGCTGGATGTAGGGCCACCCTCCAGAGGTTTCGATATCTCGCAACAAGTTGTAAAGTGCCTGTCGGTTACTGGGTAGAGATTCCAAAAACAAACTTTCGCAAATTTCTCGATGAAGTTGCTCTAAAGTCCGCAGTAACTCCAAGAGTGCCAGACAATCCCCCTGATGATGATTGGCGACAAGTCGCAAATCTTCAATCGTACTGCTTAAATTGGGTAGTTTGCCGTCAGAGTCAAGATTTGTATTCAAGTCCATGTAGTTTTTTGCCTCAAAGTCGCGGGTAAACATTCCAATCCTTAAGCTGGGCTTTCACCGGCTTGTGCTGGGAGTCTATGGCTATCAAATTTGATATTTTATCTAACTTTGTGCCGAGGGAGAGCAACGGGATCCGTTAAGGGGGGGGGACAAAAATCAGGGTCTTGCGAGGCGATCGCCCCCTGACCCCCTCCATTTCTAAAGCATGGGGACCGTCTCGGGTAGAAACCGGGTTTCTTTAACAGGACTTACGCAGAGATACCCGGGATCACACCACAGGGTTCACTCAAATGCTTCGGTCCCAGTGGCGATCGCTCAGGAGGGTTCCCCAGATGAACCCGGATTCAGGGCGATTAGACCCACGTCCACCCCTCTGTGCTCTCTCCACTCCGATTTCAAGGCGTCGGGTTCCGAACAAGAAACTCAACCCCCCAGTCTTTTCCCAACCGCCAGTTTAAGGATCCCGATAAGTGGTGCATTCGGGGATTGATGAAAATACCATTGGATTCTAGAAAATACAGTCTGGGGATCACAACCCTTGCATTCTTCCCTCTCTCCACAAGAATTAAAAGCAACCGACGTTACGATGGGTGCTTATTTCGGTAAAATGCTCTATGGCATCTAAAAGCAGCGTAAAATGCTGAAACCTCGATACGAGAATTCCCCCTTCTGTTGAGAAGTCGGAGTCCCAGTGCTGCCGTAGCAAGCTGAAACGGACCAAGGAGATGATCGTTTGATGTCAGCTGACCTAATCAACTGGACTCAGATAGATGCTGCTTCCTCAATCACGGGTCGCTTAACCCAAACGCCTGCACTATTTTCCAACCGTGCCACAAGGGACAAAACCGATGGAGGATTGGGGTAGCTCGCTCGTTGTTTCTGCGGGATTCGCTGTTGTTGTTACAGATGAGTAAACTTACTCAACTGTTCTGTATTGAACTTGAAAGGCTTAACCGTTTGGGTTCCCTCGTCCGCACGAAGTTGAACCCAAATGGCAGATTAACCCCTGGTGGGATTGTCAAATTTTGAAATAAAGGTTGATCATGAGGTATCGCGCTTTAATTGTCGCATTTCTAGCAGTATGCTTGAGCGTGCTAACGGCTTGTAGTGAAGGCCCGACGGTGGGGAGTCAAGAACTCACCTATGATGATATTAGAAACACAGGTTTAGCAAATAGCTGTCCGGAATTGGCAGAAACCGCTCGGGGTGCAATTCCTATTGATGGCAGCCAATCTTATTTGCTGAGTGAACTGTGTTTGCAACCGACAGAATATTTCATTCTGGAAGAAGGAGCCAATAAACGAAAAGAAGCCGAATATATTCCCAGCAAACCGTTGACTCGTTATACCTCCTCCTTGACCCAAATCCAAGGACCCTTGACTTTGGGGAACGATGGCAGCTTCACCTTTGTAGAAAAAGATGGGATTGACTTCCAAGCAATCACCGTCATGCTTCCCGGTGGTGAAGAAGTTCCTTTCTTGTTCACCGTCAAAGGTTTAACGGCAAAAAGTCAGCCCGGACTGGATAGTATTAATACCTCGACTGATTTTGAAGGGGACTATACCGTTCCTTCCTATCGTTCTGCTTCTTTCCTTGACCCAAAGGGTCGGGGTGGAGCCACTGGATATGATAACGCGGTGGCGTTACCGGCCAGTTCTGATGCAGCGGATTTGAATCGCTCTAACGTCAAGCGTGCACTTCAGGGTAAAGGTCATATTTCCCTGAGTGTTTCTAAAGTCAATAGTAACACTGGGGAAATTGCTGGTATTTTCGTCAGCGAACAGTCTTCGGATACTGATTTAGGTGCGAAAGAACCTGTAGAGGTGAAGATTCGCGGTCTATTTTACGGTCGCGTGGAACCAGACGCATAATCGCGATCGGGTTGCACTCATCACCTGAAGAATCCGACTAAAGGGGCAATTGGCCCCTTTTTTGGGTCATGGGTCATGGGTCATGGGTCATGGGTCATGGGTCATGGGTCATGGGTCATGGGTCATGGGTCATTGGGGGAGATGGGGAAGATGTTCGTAGTAACGACTTCAGTTGTTCTTTCCTGTTCGTAGTAACGACTTCAGTCGTTCTTTCCTGTTCGTAGTAACGACTTCAGTCGTTCTTTCCTGTTCGTAGTAACGACTTCAGTCGTTTCTTCGTTACTTGGCTTGAGCCAAGTAACGCCCCCATGTAAGGCTCTGCCTCCAGTTCCCCAGCAAGGTAGGTGGTAGACTCTGAGATTGGTGCGGTGATGGCGATCGCCATTACAGCAGAGCAACGACTGAAGTCGTTACTACGAACAGGAGGGAACAATTTCAATTGCTGTTGGTAGACGACCCTCGGATTGGTGCGGTGATGGCGATCGCCATTACAGCAGAGCAACGACTGAAGTCGTTACTACGAACATGAACCCCATCTCTCCTGTCGTTTCTTGATAACGACGTATGACTAATGATAGTTGTTTTTTCCCAGGGAAAGTTACCATAATCAAGGTATCCTCAATCGTTGGATAGAGTAGCCGTGAGTTATTGCCTCAATCCTAAATGCCCCAATCGGGCTGACCCTTTAAATGCACAGAACCGGATCTGTCGGCATTGTGGTTCGCTATTGATTTTCCAAGGGCGCTACCGGATTGGGCGATTATTGGGGGAAGGGGGCTTTGGTCAAACCTTTGAGGTGAATGATGGAGGGATCCTCAAGGTCCTGAAGGTCCTGACGGATGATAATCCCAAGGCGATCGCCCTGTTTCAGCGCGAAGCTCAAGTTTTAAGCCATTTGAATCATCCCGGTATTCCCCGGGTGGAAGCAGAGGGTTACTTTACCGTCCTGCCCAGAAATAGCCAGCAACCGTTACACTGTCTGGTGATGCAACGGATTGAGGGCCGGAATTTAGAGGTATGGATGGCCGATCGCCATCATTTACCGATTCCGCAGCATCAAGCCCTCAATTGGTTCAAACAGCTTTCCGAAATTTTAAATATTGTCCATCAACAGCAGTTTTTCCACCGGGATATCAAACCCTCCAACATCATGCTTCAGCCGAATGGTCAACTGGCGTTGATTGACTTTGGCAGTGCTAGAGAGGTGACGGGAACCTATCTAGCTAAAGTGGGAGGGGGTCATCAAATTACCGGAATTGTTTCCCCCGGTTACACGCCGCCAGAACAGGCGAATGGCAAAGCGGTTCCCCAATCGGATTTTTTTGCATTAGGACGAACTTTTGTATTTCTGTTAACCGGAAAAGAACCGAATGCTTTTCCGGAAGATACGCGCACAGGTCAACTTTTGTGGCGATCGGATGGGAGTCGCCAAAGTCCCACGGCAGGATTCACAACCAACCCTTTGGCGGATTGTATTGATTACATGATGGCCCCTTTCCCGGGGAATCGGCCCCAAAATACTCAGGTGATTTTAAAGCGGTTGGAGGAAATCGAACAGGAGATGCAGCAACCTTGGGGTTCTTCTCCGATGCCTGCGCGATCGCCTCAACCGATTGGCGGAATCCAACCCTATCAAGCAGCAGCGAGGATTCCCACTCGACTGCTGCGATTGAATGGGGCCAGAAATTATAGTCGATACAGTCGGCGATCGCACTTGCATCACAAAAAATCCCTAAAATTAGCTCAAAAATTGCTCGTGGGTGGATTTTTCTTAGCTTTAGCGGGAACAGCCACTCAACTCTTTGGCGGATTTACCGTACCCAATGTCTCGGCTTTACTCTGGTTGAACTATGGAAGTGCCGGGGTGATACCTGAAGTTCCGCGTCAGCCGGAGCCCTTTACTCCGATCACCACAGTGTCGGCTCAACCCTTGGCGGCAAAAGAGCCTATTGCATTAACGAAAACCCTGGGAGGTCATCTGTGGGGGGTCAATTCTATTGCGCTGAGTCCCGATAGCCGCCTGCTCGTTAGTGGGAGTGTTGACAAAACGGTGAAACTATGGGATATGGAATCCGGTCAGATCCGCCAGAGTTTATCCGGTCATTCTCATGAAATTTGGTCTGTAACCTTTAGTCCCGATGGCAGTAAGGTGGCCAGTAGCAGTGGAGATGGGACAATTAAAGTTTGGGAAACGAGTACGGGTAAGCTATTACATACCCTGTCGGATCATGCCGCTTGGGTGATGTCGGTGACGTTTAGTCCCGATGGCAAGCAGTTAGCCTCCGGTGGGTTTGACAATACGATTAAGTTATGGAATGCGGAAACTGGGGAGTTGATTCGGTCGATCGCCGGTCACTCGGGTTGGGTGTTTTCCTTAGCTTATAGTCCCGATGGTCAACTGTTAGCCAGTGGTAGTTTTGATCGCACGATTAAAATCTGGCATACTCAAACCGGAGAGGTGGTCCGCACGTTAGAAGGGGGTTTTTATCGGTTTCGATCGGTGGCTTTTAGTCCCAATGGTCAGTGGGTTGCCGGTGCCAGTGGAGACAGTTCGATTCTGATTTGGCAGGTGAGTAGTGGTCAGTTGGTCCGCTCATTATTCGGACATTCTGATGCGGTACACGCGATCGCCTTTAGTCCCGATGGTCAGACTTTGGTGAGTGGTGGCGGGTCTCTCGATAGTACGCTGAAACTTTGGAATATTGGAACGGGACAATTGTTACAGACCCTTAAGGGTCATTCGGATACGATTAATTCGATTTCGATTAGTGCTGATGGCAAAATGCTGACAAGTGGGAGTCAAGATAATACAATTAAGGTGTGGCAGTTACAGTAGAGGTCGTTCGCTTTGGGGCAGCTATAGCCTTTCTCGGGTTGGTGAAGTATATGGAGGATCCCCCTAAATCCCCCTTAACAAGGGGGACTGGACAGGTTCCCCCCTTGTTAAGGGGGGCTAGGGGGGATCGAGTCAACGTACCTCATGAATGTGAAAATTGCTATAACTCAATTAGGCCCGCTCTGTGCTTAACTGGACTGGGATTTCACTGGGAATCTCTATCGTGAGGGCGATCGCCCCTCTATTCAGTCGGTCACTTTTTACTGTAAGATCAAAATGATGCAGGAAAGGCGCTTTGCGGATGTAGGGGGAGTGTTTGCAAGCCATTGAAATCGAGCCGAAACTTAGGGAACTCATGGGGATAGCTTCCTCGGTGGATCCAGGGCTGGAGTACCGTTTGGAGGACATCTGGCGTTGGATCAAAGATATGAGACCCGGTTTATTAATGCAGAAAAAATTTTTAATGGGGTTTCTGCTCGAAGTTATCAAGGATGCAGAATTTTGGTTAGCGCTTAAAGTTTTAACCGATGAGGAACGGGAATCATTTTTAAATCAGCTTACTCCCCCGGTCCGGTATTGGTATGAATTCCTGTTCCCCAAGTGGTTTAATGAAAAAGATAACAAATTTTACATTTGGAAACAAAAATTAAGATCCGGAGAATTCAATCAGGAGGATGCTCAACTGATTGACCTAATCGCACAAAAGATAAAGATTCGTGAAGGGAGCCTCGTCCAACGGTATGTGGCAGATTTTTCTATGGCAACAGATGCGATCGTCAGCAGCAACAAGGGCAGACCACTTTGCGTCCAAGTCACTAGCATCTCTGATGATTTTTCTGAACATAAATACGAGGAGTGGAAAAAAACCCTGAAAGACTGGAACATAGAGCGGGGGATTTTTGTGAGTTACAATCCGGGAAAAGAGGAATTCGTGAGTCAATTGGTGAATTTGGTGTTGCATAACAGCAACCATCTGGAAGCGTCAAAATATCTGAAATTCAGTTTTTAATAAACTCAGTTTCTTACTAATTCCATTCGACAACAAACCTTTTTTTTAGACTTAGATATGGGTACGACAATCCAAACATCAAGCAAAGACCGCCTCGAAAAAGCATGGCAAGCCCTTCAATCGGCTCAAGATTTACAGGAGGACCGAATAAGGTTTGGTCTGGATCACGTTAATCTTTATGTCGAGGATGTAGAAGGGGATTGGCTAGAAACCTGGGGAGAAGGACCGGAGTGGCAGAATCCGGTGAATTTGGGAAAGTGGTTTCAAGAGCGATTTGAACCGGGATGGCAGGCGATCGATGAAGTCTTTTGTCCGGAAAAAGATTCCCTGGCGTTAATCCGGGAAACGGCGGGGGTCAAACGGGCTAAAACGTTGCAATTAGGCTATCAAAATAGCCAGCGCCCGATCGCCTTGATTGTCACGATTAAGGCTGAATCTCACGGGGAAACCGGGGTATTAGTTCAGGTTTATCCCACGGGCGATCGGCCAGAATTACCCGCCGGGTTACAACTGACGTTACTCTCTCACCACGGCGATCGCCTCCATGAGGTGGTAGCGCGCAATGCTGACTCCGGCCTGCAAATGGAGTTAAGCGGACAACCGGGAGAACGCTATAGTATTCAGGTTACCTTAGAGCGCGATCGGGTCACGGAAGAATTTGTGATTTAATTTGGGGGCAGTCAGTCAACGGACGGGGGGATCTTCCTCGTCCGTGGGATTGTGTTATAACAGGACTTACCCATTATTTAATATTCCACCTCAATGTAGGGTTGATTCGCGAATCAACCCTACAACATACGGGGTTTATGCGTAAGTCCTGTCTAAGCTTCTCCCTAACCCAGGGGAAATACACTAGCCCTGTCAAGGTGATAAATTTAATGACGAAAAATCATGGTTTCTTGTAGGGGCGCTTCGAGAAGCGCCTGTCCAAGAGGTAAATGTGATGACGAAAAATCATGAAATCGTTATTTCTTGTAGGGGCGCTTCGAGAAGCGCCCCTGGGCGTATGCAATACGCCCCTACAAATCAATACACCTTGACAGGGGTAGGGGAAATACACTCCCAGGAAGAGTGCAAAGTCTGGGCCGATCGCCTAGGATCATCTTTAGAATCTAGGACTCATTCCCATGACACAGCTCTCTAAACGCTCTAACTCTGACCTATTCCGGTCAGTCTCAACGTTGCTGGCGATTCTTGCTGCCTTTGTTACTAATATCATCGCCAATATTTTCCCCTTTAATGGCCTAACGATTGGTGAAATTTCTAACGAGATTTTTCGCAATGTTTTAATTATTCCCGCCAACTATGCCTTTTCCATTTGGGGGTTAATTTATTTATCCCTGATTAGCTTTGGCATCTATCAATTCTTACCAGCACAACGCCATCATCCTCGGTTAAGGCGGATGAGTTACTTGCTGGTTTTAGCCAGTTTAGCTCAGATTGCTTGGGTCTTTTTGTTTGAATATTTGCAGTTTGGCTGGTCCGTATTAGCCATGCTGATTATTTTAGGGTCTCTGATTTTCACTTATCTGCGCCTCCAGATTGGGAAAGAACGAGTTCCCCCTCGGGAAAAATGGTTGATTAACATTCCCTTAAGTATTTATTTGGCTTGGATTAGTGTCGCCACTGTGGTGAATATTGCCAGTACCCTCTATGCCTGGGGTTTGAATGACCCCAATATTTTGGTGTTTTGGACCGTAATCATGCTAGGGGTCTCCGCTGCGATCGCCGCTGTCGCCACTATTCAACGGAGGGACACCGCCTTTAATCTGGTGTTTGTCTGGGCTTATATTGCGATCGCCGTCCGTCAAAGCGAGTATATAGTGATTGTCAGTACAGCCTTGGGATTGGCGATCGGGTTGATTATCCTCCTCCTGGTTCCCTGGTTGAAGAAGCGCCGGAAAACTTGACGGAAATATCCCGGGGACGGATACTATTTTAATGCACAGTTTGTCTCAGTCGAAAGTTTTCTCCGAAGTCAAAGCCACCCTGCACCTGGCCATTCCCCTGATTGCCGCCCAACTGGCGCAAGCCGCCACCGGATTTGTGGATACAGTCATGATGGGGTTACTCGGCAGTGAGACATTAGCCGCAGGGGGTTTAGGTGCGATTATCTTTTTCACCGTCATCCTCATTTCTACGGGGATGGTGTCCTCCGTCGGGGCGATCGCCGCCACAGCGCAGGGTGCCGGAGAACTCCACCGGATCAGTCGCCTGACCATTCAGGGACTCTGGTTAACCCTCGCACTCTCGGTCCCGATGGGATTCCTAATCTGGAACCTCAGTCCCCTGTTACTGCGTTTCGGACAGGACCCGACGGCTGTGGCATTAGCGCAAACCTATCTACAGGCACTCATCTGGGGATTTCCCGCCGCCGTGGGATTTGCCGTATTACGCAATATTTTCTCCGCCCTCAATTATACCCGCCCGGTGATGGCGATCGTCGCCTGTTGCGTCCCCCTAAATATTGGCGGAAATTACATTTTCATGTTTGGCAAATTCGGTTTACCCGCCTTGGGTTTAGCCGGAATTGGATGGGCCAGCACCCTATCTTTTTGGGTAATGTTTATCGCCGCTGCTAGTTTTCTCACCCTGAGTCGCCGGTTAAAACCCTATCACATTTTTCGGACTTATTATCAGTTTGATGCCCGAGAATTTTGGGGAATTGTCAAAATTGGCTGGCCGATCGCCGGACTCTTTGCCATAGAAACCGGACTCTTTGCCGTCACCACCTTTCTGATGGGAACCCTGGGAACGGTTACCTTAGCCGCCCATAACATTGCCTTGCAAACCGCCAATATCACCTTTATGGTCCCCGTTGGATTGTCTCTTGCCACCACGGTGAGAGTTGGACAAGCAATGGGAAAAAATGATAGTCTCGGTGCCAGACGTGCTGGATATGTCGGGATTGCGATCGGGGTCAGTTTCATGAGTCTCACCGCGTTATTTTTGTGGACAAACCCGGATAAAATTGTCGCATTGTATTTGGATATTCAAAATTCCGACAATCAACCTGTCTTGGAATCAGCAATATCCTTGTTAGGCATCGCGGCCATGTTTCAAATTTTTGATGGAATGCAAGTGGTAGCCGCCGGTGCTTTGCGCGGCGTGAAAGATACCCGAGTTCCAATGGCGATCGGCTTTTTAGGCTATTGGTGTATTGGCCTATTCAGTGGCTACATCCTCGGCCTGCGTCTGAATTTTGGCGGAGTCGGCTTATGGTTAGGCTTAGTCCTCGGACTGGCTTTCTCCGGTTTATTATTAACCTGTCGCTTCGCTTATTTAGTAACCGGAAAAACAGGCTTTGTTGAAAAGAATAGTGCTATTCCTCCAGAGAATAAACAGGATTAACCATCAAATACTTCATCATAAATTTCTGCCAAAGTCAAAGTTAAACCCACAGAATTTAATTCTAAACTATCATTCGGCCCTAATCCCTCAACCTCCCAATTCCCCGACCCCTTGAGGCGATAAACCTCAACCTGCATCTGGTCTTGAGAAACCAGCACATATTCCTGCAAACTGGCTAAACTTTGGTAATTGAGACGTTTTTCTCGGCGGTTTATCGTTTCTGTCGAAGGAGATAAAACCTCTACAACTAAACAGGGGTAAGTTTTATAAAATTTTTCTCGGTCTTCCTGATCACAAGTCACCATAACATCGGGATAGTAAAAGACATCTACAGTTCCTTGGGCGACTTGGATTTTTACTTTCATATCAAAGATAAATGTTTTACAGCCACTCCCTCGTAAATGAGTGATTAAATAAGTACCAAGGTTACCAGTAATCCGATTATGTTCCTCACTGGAACCAGCCATTGCAAAAAGTTGTCCCCCCAGATATTCATGGCGGATGGGGCTAGTTTCTTCCTGTTTAAAATAATCGGCGACGGAAATAAAAGCGGGTGCTAAGTCCATCAATTTTAGTCCTTTTTTTATCTCTAATGTACCCACATTCTAGCGCATCAGTACCCTGTTAAATCCCTGGGACAAGAAACCGGGTTTTTGGCCCAGATTGGGTGCTTTCTTGCCAGAAATGGGGTGAAAAAACCCGGTTTCTAACCAATTCTGTAGCTTGCGATCAGACTTTCTTTCAGTCGGTTTCAACCGACTTTAGCTGTTAGGCGGGGGATTTATCCCCCGCCGGGTGTTGCCACCGCTGCAAGATGTCAGTGAACCTCACCCGATCGCCCAAAAGGAAGGGATAGAAATGTCCTTGGCGATCGCATCCTTAGCGTTTTGTCTGAGTGTCAATACCAGCGAAGAAGTCGTCAAAGTCGCCGCCACGGTTCTTGCTGCATTATGTGTGATTTTAAGCCTAATATTTGCACCTTGGATGGTGAAACTTGCGCTATTGGCGATTCCCTTCCTCAGTCAAAAACTCAATCCCGCTTAAACCGCTGCCTCCAACCCTCCAGCAGGATAGCACAAAGGGCAATTATTACTCAAAGTTGTGAGAAAATTCTGGAGGCAGCTTGAACTCCATCTCTCTAAATGGGATAACCGGAGGCAGAACCCAAGTTATTTCGCCTCATTGCCTATTTTTATGAAAAATAGGAACAACGGGTTCTCACCAACCGGATTGCTGTGCCAAATTTTTGCCACAGAAACACAGATGTTGCCAGAAACCGGGTGTCTTGCTTTAAGGCGATCGCCGCTTTTTCCTGAACTTAATCACCGCGATCGCCACGAGTGACGCGAAACCAGCAAAAGCGAAACTCAGCAGCAAGGCAAAAATAAACGGATGGGGCCGATCGCCGTGGGATGCTTCCCAGGGAAAAGTCATCGGTTCTTGTTGAAAGATTAACGCCGAGGTAGATGCCACAATCGCCCCCACCGCAATTCCCCACCCAGCGATTTGGATTAGGTTTTCCAGAGTGCGATCGCGTTCCGCCTGGTCAATTTCCACCAAACCGCGAATCGTATTAATTGCCGTATCTAACAGCCGTTCCCCTTGCTGAAGATACACCAAATCGGCCTCAATTTGCCGCTGGAACCGTTGAAAAGTGCGATCGGCCTTGTCTCGCCAAATCCCTAAATCACTTTGACTATTAACCTCCATCCGACTCAGAGTATCCAGATAATTTTGCCGATTAATCTCAATCGTATTCTGGAAATTTCCCAAACTGCGAATCCGTTGGGAATACCCCAAAGACAAGTCTAATAGATTTTTGATTTCCCGTTTCAATAACTTTAAATCTTTGTCCGATAAATCCGGCGGCACATTGCTGGGAATATTCCTGGGAAATTTCTGAATCGTCTCTTCAATTTTTTTAATCTCATCCTGAGAGGCTTTATATTCCTGGCGGCTATCCATAAAAACTTGCCGGTTTTTATGGTCATATAAAAATAGTTCCGGCAAATCCCACTGAATATCATTCAGTTTATCTGTAGTGGCTTCTGCAAAAATCAATAATATTAGGATTTGTCCATACTGATGACGCCGAAAAATACTTTTATATTCATAAACATAGCCCCCTAATAATTCCCCAGACTGGTAAAAAGGCGGCGCTTCTTCCAGAGATTTAATCCCCAGAAACTGCTTTAATAGCTCATCAGCGGTAGATTTTAAACTCTCCTCCGTATCTGGACGACTTTGGGCAATAAAACCACTCAAAAAAACTGTACTGCCCCAAAAAACTTGGCGGAGAGTTTGCGCGATTTCATCTTGACTACCTGGATAAGTTCCTGCGAAAAAATCCTTTGGGGGTCTCAGTTTGGATAACTTTGAGAAAGAAATCTCGTCATCTCCTGACTTTTGCGGATGATAGAGCGTCAGAGAAAAACTATAGGTATCATTGAGAAACTGAGGATAAAGAAATCCCTTATATTTCGGTGGCAATGAAATCCTGGAAATTCCTCTGCCTTGGGGATGGTAGATTAAATCAAAGTTGGCTAATCCCGAACCCAGCATATTCTCGAAATCTTCCCGAAATTTTAAATGGATTGGCTTGCCGTTTTGGTCTAAAATATTGTAGGAGTTTAACAAGTTTTGATAGTAATCATTGACAGATTTAATTTTCAGAAAACCTTCTGTGAAATCTGTCAGATGGACGTTTTTTAATTGATAACTGAATAAGCGGATATTGAGAGCATAAATTGAGCTAGTATTTGCATTCATGATAATCACAACGCTAATTCATAAAAAATCTATACTTTAGCCAAAGAAACGTTCATAATCATCATGGCTACCAATCCAAAACTATGTCACAGGCTCATAATTCATCGCCGTTGCTTTTCCCGCCGCGCGTTCTTGTTTAGCCCGTTGCGCTGCTGCAACTAAGGCGGACTGAGTGCGATTAAATGACTCATCCCACCGTTGTTCATCCTGTAAATCAGCAAGATACTCGCGCATAATGAGCGACGACTTGCCTTTGGATTTCATCGGGTAAAGGCTCTACCATTTCTACCAAATCTGTGATGGCTGATGACATGACATTCTCCTAGGGATTGAACTTAACCCAATGAGGGTTTATGTTGATGATTGAGATGGTTGCGGGGGTTCGCTTTGAGCATCTTTGATAGCAGAGCGCAAAACACTATTGGTAATGGGTTGTTCTGACTCTGGAGGCGGTGGCGGAGTCTCGTTATCTCCGAGAGGGTCTTTTTTCACAGTCTGTAAAGCCACCTTGATAGCGTCATAATCATAATCATCCAACCAATCTAAAATCGCATCCTCAATCTCTTCATAATCCTCATCTCCGAATTGAGCCAGATTTTGGTCAAGTTCTGCCCAGGTTTCCTGAGTACAATCGGCAAACATCGACGGTTGCTGGCGCAACATTTCCAAGAATTTACCGATCCGTTTTTTGCTCATCATACTCCTATTGGTGATTTTGGGGGGATATTCCGGTACTGTCTAATCGTCCATTAGCGGCGAAAGCGGCCCAATAGCGGGCAGGAGCAAAAGGACACTTTTTGTCGAACAGTTTAAGCTCCTTTTTACATTTTTTAAGCTCACTATCGTCTAATTTTAGATCGTCCCGTAACCAGGTTAAAACACCATCGCGGGAAATAGTGCGTAACCAGTCTTGGGCGGCTCGCAATGCCATCACCACTGAAGTGTAGCGGGGTAACTCCTGATATAAACGAATCATCAGGAGGGCGGCGGAAAACTGCTCGGCTTCCCAGAGACTCCCCACCACCGTCCGGGTTCCGGCGAAAAAGAAGGCACTGGCTAACCCTACATAGTCATCGGTTGGGGGAGTTTCCACTAGCCCAGTTTTGCAGGCGGACAGGATTAACAGGCGACAGTTGGGGATATCCAGACTGGTGAAAATGTCCTGAAAGGTGAGTTTTTCCTGGTTGGCGAGGCGGAGGTAGGCGTTGAGGGGGTCAGCTTCTTTAAATTCGCCGTGACAGGAGAAATGGATGTAGCGACTTTGCTGCAAGAAAGCTCGGTTTTGCGGTTGTTCCACGGCGGTTTTTGTAGCTTCGTCGTGGCTGAGAACCCGTTCGGGGTTGAACAGGCGGCGCAACACTTTTACCTCGAAATCTGCATAGTCGAGGTCTTGAGTCGGGTTTTGCAGGGCAAAGAAAGAGGTGGAGGGTTCTTGCAGGGGGGGACGCTGGTGGAGGTTGTTGAGAATTTGACAACTGGGGGCATATTGCACCGGGAACCAGTCTTGCAGGGGTTTTCCCTCACTTCCAGAAGGCGAGGGGAGAGAGACGGGGAGAGCGTGGAGGGGGATGAGGTGCAGTTCCCGGTGGGGAATCAGGATGAGGTGTTGAATCTCGGATAATTCAGCCAGAATGCGGGGGAG
>JAABSJ010000064.1 GCA_011390515.1 Oscillatoria sp. | reverse complement strand
GTTCTGTTATCCGATTTTGTAACATCGGAGTCAGCATTAATTCAAAACTGATGCGGTGATTGCGGAGTCGCGAGGTTTTTAACGTGCCATGCTCAGGGTTTGGTTCTAAAATGGTGACTACATCCCCATATAAGCGGACCGCTTCAGCGGTTTCAAAGAAGGTTTTGTCACCGACGGTATCAAATCCGATGTCTGCACCTTCGCCATTGGTCCAGTTCATCACAGTCTCAATGACATTTTGCTCTTTATATAAAATGACTAAATCAGCACCCAATTGGCGGACAAATTCGGCTTTTTCTGGGGTACTGACGGTGGTGGCGACTTCGGCACCTTTGAGTTTGGCCAGTTGGATGGCGACATGGCCGACTCCCCCGGCACCGGCCTGAATTAGCACTTTTTGGCCCGGTTGTAGGCCGGCGCGGTCGTAGAGTGCTTCCCAGGCGGTAATCAGGACTAGGGGTGCTGCGGCAGCTTCTACAAAGCTGAGGGAGGTGGGTTTTTTGGCGACAAATCGTTCGTCGATCGCGATATATTCGGCATAGTTGCCGTGAGGTCCACCCAATCCGCCATTAGAAAAATATACTTCGTCTCCCACTTTGAGGGTTTGGACCCCAGAGGCGATCGCCTCGACGACTCCGGCACCATCACATCCGAGGATATCCGGGGTGAGGTCCGGATGAAAGGTTCCGCGTTTGCGGATTTTGGTATCGATGGGATTGACCCCGGCAGCATGAAGGCGGACTAAAATATCCCGATCGCCTTCTAATTGCGGACCCGGAATATCTTGCACTTTCAAGACATCCGCTGCTGCGCCTAATCCGGTCATGATAACTGCTTTCATGGTCTTTCCTCAAGAGTTTGTTTGATTGAATGACTGACATTTTCAGGACTTACGCAATCTTTAACATTAAATGCTAAATGTAGAGGCGATTCGCGTCACCTCTACATTTAGGGTGGATTCTCAAAATCTGCATAAGTCCTGATTTGCTTTGGGCTAGAGCCTAACTGTAGGTTAAGATAAAGAAGATGACTTACCCTACTGACCGCCTGCTCACTTAACCCAGATTAAGTCTAATGGCTAAATTTTGACCTAAATCTCGGGAGAGTCCAGAGGCGATCGCCTAATCCTGAATGGGGTTACGGGTCCCGCCACAAGGCAATTCCCCCTAATAACCCGGTGATATTAGGAACAATGGTAACATTGGAGGGTAAATCAAAGGTGATTTTTTTAGCTTCCCCGCCGCCAATGTAGAGGTGGTCGTAATTAAACAAATGTTCTAAATTGGCGATCGCTTTTTCCACGCGGCGATTCCAGCTTTTGTCCCCCGCTTTATCCAGCGCCGCACGTCCCAATTGTTCCTCGTAGGTTTGACTTTTGCGGAAGGGGTGATGTCCGAGTTCCAAATTCGGCACCAGTGTTCCATTCACAAATAAGGCACTACCAAACCCGGTACCCAGGGTAATCGTGAGTTCGACTCCTTTCCCGGAAATTGCGCCTAAACCCTGGATATCGGCATCATTGCAAACCCGAACAGGTCTTTCCAAAACCTTCGTCAGCGCTTCAACGAGATTAAACTCCACCCAATCCGAGTGGAGGTTAACGGCAGTGTAGATGATTCCATGACGAACCACCCCAGGAAAGCCGACCGAAACCCGATCAAACTCACCTTGTTCTTTCGCTAAAGAGGCGATCGCCTCAATCACAGGTTCCGGTTTAGCGGGCTCCGGAGTCGGAACGCGGTTACGTTTTGTCACCGTTTCTCCTGATGCATCTAAAACAATAGTCTTTGTGCCACTACCGCCAATATCAACCGCTAGAGTTTTTATGGATTCCACTTGATTCACCATTACAGTATAGGATGTGCACCATTCTCAACTCCGGCGGGGGTTCAAACCCCCGCCTAAAGTCGGTTAAAACTGAGATCTTGCACCATTCTCAACACCGGCGGGGGATTTATCCCCCGCCTCATAGCTAAAGTCGGTTAAAAACCGACTGCAAGTCTTATCCATTGGTGTTTTCAGTCGGTTTCAACCGACTTTAGCTGTTAGGCGGGGGATTTATCCCCCGCCGGTTGTTGCAACAGGTGCAAGATGTCGGTTAAAACCGACTAAAAACCCCACTGAAGAAGACTTTTAGTCGTCTTTAGACGACTTGATTCTGTTAGGCGGGGGATTTATCCCCCGCCGGTTGTTGCAACTCTTCCCCAACCCAATCCCTACATCGTGAGAGACTGAGTATTGGTTTCAATCAGCTTCGCTAAATCTTGCAAGAATGCGGCAGCATCGGCACCATAGATAATCCGGTGATCACAGGTAATATTCACCCGCATTTGTCGCCGGACCCCCATCATGCCATCATCCGTGGCAACCACTTGATTTTTCGCCCCACCAATGGCGAGAATCGAACCCTGACCCGGAGGCAGAATTGCATCAAAACTATCGACCCCATACATTCCCAAATTGGACAGGGTAAAAGTCCCGCTATTATACTCCGCCGGTTGCAACTGTTTGACTCGGGCGCGTTCCACCAAATCTTTCCAAGTGCGAGACAGGGAATAAATATCCATTTGGTCCGCATTTTGCAGAACCGGCGTAATTAAACCGCCATCTCCCATTGCCACCGCCACAGCAATATTGATATTGCCATGATGCTGGATACCGCCCTCCACACAACTGGCCCTGAGTAAGGGATGTTTCTGTAACGTGAGGGCCACTGCTTTCGCCAACAGGGCAGTCATGGTTACCCCTTTAGACTTAATCTGTTTGTAGAGTTTGTCTAACTGATCCGTGGTAATCGTATAGCCGACATGGAAAATCGGCACCTGTAATGATGCCACCATATTCCGGACGACCGCATTTTGCAGGGTATTGAAGGGGACCACATCTCCCGAGGCTGCGGGGGCCGCAGGGACCGCCTGGGTGGGAATTCTGGGGGGTGCTGCTACCGTGGGTTGCGGTGGGGTGGCAGCCGCTGCTGGGGCCTTCCCTGCTGCCGCTTCTACATCTTCCGCCACAATCCGACCAAAAGGACCACTGCCGGAGAGGGTTGCCAAGTCCACTTTGTATTCCTTGGCCAATTTTTTAGCCCGAGGAGAGGCAACCGTGCGGCCATTTTGACGACTGGTGGTGGCTCCAGCCGTAGCCATTGCCGGTTCCGGTGCAGGGGATGGGGTAGACTGGGGAGCGGCTGCCGGTTGAGCCGATTGATTGCTGAGGTTCGCCCCTTGCTGCTTCGCCTGTTCGATTTCGGCTTCCGTTTCGGCTAACAAGGCGATCGGCGCGCCAACAGGGGCCGCTTCCCCAGCTTGGACGAGGATCGTAGCGAGATAACCTTCATAGAAGGACTCTACGTCCATGTCTGCTTTGTCAGACTCCACCACCACCACCGTTTCGCCCTTCTCCACTTTGTCCCCCTCCGCTTTTTCCCAAGAGACAATTTTGCCTTCGGTCATCGTGGAACTCAGAGCAGGCATGAACACTTCGTTAATCATAGGTAGCTTCTTTTCGACGCTCAAAACTAAAATAAAGCAAGTTTTTATTCTACCTTGATCCGTCCCCCGAGAAAATCCACCCTGATTTGCAGCCGAGAGGATACAGCCTCAACTATATCTCCCTCCTCCCCATCCTCCCCATCTCCCCCATCCTCCCCATCCTCCCCATCCTCCCCATCCTGATGGCGGTCAACCAAGGACAAATGACCAAGGACAAATGACCAAGGACAAATGACCAAGGACAAATGACCAATGACCAATGACCCACTACAAATCGCCGCGAATTTCCTCCACGACGCCATCGCGCAAGACGACTTCTACCTGCATTTTTTTGATTAAATCATCCCCCCGTTCCAGATAGAAAAAACTATCCATTTGTCCACTGGCGACTTCTTGCCCCATTTCTAAAGTCTGGACTTGTTGCAGATTTTGGAGAATTTGATTTTTCTGATCCAGCATCTCTCTTTGCCGTTGATTGGCCTGCATTTTCACCGACTCCATTTGTTGCTGGATTTGCGGCCCGGGGGGTTGAATGCTCTGCTTTTGCAGTTCGCCAATCATCTGCTGCGCTTGCATTTCGAGCTGCTGGAGTTGGGTATCAATTTGATTGATTTGTCCTTGAAGTTGCTGCTGGACTTCTTCTTTCCAGCGCGGGGTAACTATGGCTTTGATAATGGTATTCCGCTTCAGAAGTAATTTCGAGTTAGAGACATCCATATTAGGTGACCTAGATTAAGGGTTAAGTGGAAAATTGGCCTAAAATTAGCCCCGTTATGCTACCATGCCACGAGGCTAATCTGGATCAAACGAACATTTTATCAATGCGATCGCCGTATCGTTCGGTAATCACGGGCCGTTTCATTTTCAGGGTTTGGGTGAGCATTCCATTCTCCATCGAAAACGGTTCACTCAACAGGGAGAAGGGTCCAATGCGGTCATCGGGACGATATCCTGGACGGTTTTTCACCTCCCGATTTAACTCCTGGCGGAACAGGTTGTCAATTTCGGGACTGGAGAGGTCGATTTCTCGGGTTCCCGATGCTGGGGGAGGATTGCCTTGAGAAACGTTCTGAGGCAGACGCAGGGAAAGGTTTTGGGACAAGGCCCACTGTTGGAGGGCTTCAAAATTCGGCACAATCAAGGCCCCGAGGCACTTTTGGTCCTGACCCACGAGCATCATTTGGTCAATATAAGGACTGCGGATACAGGCATCTTCAATCGGTTGGGGTTCGATATTTTCCCCGTTGGTCAAAACAATGGTATCTTTGGCGCGACCCGTGAGGACTAAATCATTGCTGGGAGTCAACCATCCCAAATCCCCGGTATCAAACCATCCATCGGGGTCGATCGCCTTGGTTGTCGCTTCCGGATTTTGGTAGTACCCCTGCATCACTTGCGGACCCCGCGCCAAAACTAACCCCCGTTCCCCGGGTTTCAGAGTTTCGCGGGTTTCGGGGTGGACGATTCTCAGTTCGGTGTAGGGAATGGGACGACCCGCAGAACCCCGCAGATTCTGCCAATGCCGTCGCGCTGTCAAGACTGGGGTGGTTTCGGTTAATCCATACCCGACGAGCACATCAATGCCGATAATTTCAAAGAAATTTTCGATATGCATGGCGAGGGACCCACCCCCACTAATCACATATTTGAGTTGGCCCCCAGTTGCTTGGCGGACTTTTTGATACACCAGGCGATCGCCCAAGGTATGTAGGGGCCAAAATACCGCCCGTTTAATTGCCGCCAGGAATTTTTCACTCCCAGAAGCAGGTTCGAGTTGCAACTGCAATCCCTGCAAAACCCGACCTGCTTCTATATAATTTTGGGAAAACCCAAAGAAGGTTTTGACCAGTTTTTGACGATTGGCAGGTTGTTCCCGAAATTGCTTCTGTACCCCTTCATAAATGGATTCCCAGAGTCTGGGAACACCAAAAGTATATTTGGGGTGATATTCTTTTAAATCGGCTTTGAGATAACGGATATTGGTGTAAAACTGACTGCAACCTCGGGAGAGGAGAAAGTATTGACCCATGCGGCCAAAACTGTGCCAGGTGGGGAGAATGGTAATGACGCGATCGCCGGGTTCCGGTTGCATAATCGTTGGCAGGGTCTCGATTTGATGCAATAGGTTACCGTGAGTCAGCATCACCCCTTTAGGTTTACCCGTGGTCCCGGAGGTGTAGATTAAAGTTGCCAGAGTCTCTCGGGTGAGGGTGACGGGTTGCACTGTAGAACTGGCCCCTTTTGCCATCACCTGTTGAAAGGATAAAATTTTTACCGGCAGGGTATCATCCGTAGGCAGGGGTTCATCGGAGAGATAGATAATCCACTGGATGGGTAAGTCATCGAGTTGAGGGCGGAGTTTTTTGAGTAAAGCGAGGTTTTCCACCACCAAACCCATACTGCCGCTATTTTGGAGAATAAACAGCAACTCCTCGCGATCGGCATCAGAACCGCGCACCACATCCGCTGCACCTGCTGTCAACAGTCCTTGGTCCGCAATCATCCAGCGGGGACTATCGTTAGAAAAGAGGGCGATTCGGGGGGGGAGATGATCGGCGATCGCCGGTAATCCCAAGGATTGCACCCCAGCGGCAAACTGCTGAATTTGCTCGCATAATTGACCAAACGTCAACTCCACCACAGGTTTAGCATGAGGGTCACATAATGCCAGAGTATTGCCAAACTGCGATCGGGCCAGGGGCCACACTTCCGGCATGGATTGAATCGCCGTATAATCCGGGGGTAGCTGTAAATACCCACGTTCGCGATCGCTGATAGTGGTATCGGTTGAATAAGCAATCTGACTCATCGCTCTTAACCTCTGAGAATAAAGATGTCTCTAAGAGTTTAGTATTTCCGAGTCCGTTTGATCTGGTATGGGTCCAGGGGGACAGTTTGCCAACTGGAACACATCAGAAATTGGAATAGATGTGGGAACAGTGGGGCGCTTTTACAGAATCCGACTAAAATCACCAAAAACCGAAACCGGGTTTTTGCCCAAATTTAACGCAATTTACCAAAGACCCTGTAAAAAACCCGATTTCTAGCCCCCACAATCCAACTTCAAGCTATACTTAATCAAGAAATTACTCCAACTGTTTAGGGGTCGGAATGGAGTTGTTCGCGCAGATAGGCTAAGGTGGCATCGATGCCTTGGTTTAAGATTTCAGGGGGTGGAGAGGTGAGGGGGTTGTCACCGATGTAGAGAGCCTCGTCCGACCATTTTTCAGGGTTTTCCTCAAGGGTGATGGCTTGTAAGTTAGTCAGATTTCCGATTTCCGGCGGCAGCGCACTCAGTTGATTGCCAACGAGGTTTAGCAATCTCAGATTGGAGAGTTGCCCGATTTCCGGCGGCAACGCACTCAGTTGATTGTCAACGAGGTTTAACTCTGTCAGATAGGAGAGTTGCCCAATTTCCGGTGGCAATTCACTCAGCTGGTTGTCCTGGAGGTATAGCTCTGTCAGATAGGAGAGTTGCCCAATTTCTAGGGGCAGCACACTCAGTTGATTGTCCCAGAGGTATAGCTCTGTCAGATTGGAGAGTTGTCCAATTTCCGGGGGCAGCACACTCAGTTGATTGCATCCGAGACCTAGCTCTGTCAGATTGGAAAGTTGCCAAATTTCCGGAGGTAACGCACTCAGTTGATTTTCCTGGAGCCTTAGCAATCTCAGATTGGAGAGTTGCCCGATTTCCGGAGGTAAGACACTCAGTTGATTGCCAACGAGGTTTAACTCGGTCAAATTGGAGAGTTGCCCGATTTCCGGAGGTAGGACACTCAGTTGATTGCCCCAGAGGTATAGCTCTGTCAGATTGGAGAGTTTCCCAATTTCTGGAGGCAACGCACTCAGTTGATTACACCCGAAGTATAGCGTTGTTAGATTGGAGAGTTTCCCAATTTCTGGAGGCAACGCACTCAGTTGATTGCTCCAGAGGTCTAGCAGGGTCAGATTGGAGAGTTGCCAAATTTCCGGGGGCAATTCACTCAGTTGATTGTCGTGCAGTCCTAGCACTGTTAGATTGGAGAGTTGCTCAATTTCCGGCGGCAGCACACTCAATTGATTGCTCCAGAGGTTTAGCAATCTCAGATTAGTGAGTTGCCCAATTTCCGGCGGCAGCGCACTCAGTTGATTGGTCCAGAGGTTTAGAGTTGCCAGATTAGTGAGTTGCCCAATTTCCGGGGGCAATTCACTCAGTTTATTTTCCGGGAGGTTTAGAAATCTCAGATTGGAGAGTTGCCCAATTTCCGAGGGCAATTCACTCAGTTGATTGCCGTGGATTAATAGCTCGGTCAAATTAGAGAGTTGCCCAATTTCCGGGGGCAATTCACTCAGTTGATTTTTGCTAAGGTCTAAGTTGGTCAGATGGGTCAGTTGCCCAATTTCCGGGGGCAATTCACTCAGTTTATTTTCACTGAGGGATAGCTTGGTCAGATTGGAGAGTTGCCCAATTTCCGAGGGTAATTCACTCAGTTTATTTTCCGGTAGGTTTAGCAATCTCAGATTGGAGAGTTGCCCAATTTCCGGGGGCAATTCACTCAGTTGATTGCCGTAGAGTAATAGCTCCGTCAGATTGGAGAGTTTCCAAATTTCCGGGGGCAATTCACTCAGTTGATTTTTGCTAAGGTCTAAGTTGGTCAGATGGGTCAGTTGCCAAATTTCCGGGGGCAATTCACTCAGTTTATTTTCACTGAGGGATAGCTTGGTCAGATTGGAGAGTTGCCAAATTTCCGGGGGTAATTCACTCAGTTTATTTTCGCGGAGGTTTAGGAATATCAGATTGGAGAGTTGCCAAATTTCCGGGGGCAATTCACTCAGTTTATTTTCGCAGAGGTCTAGCGTTGTCAGACTGGAAAGTTGCCCAATTTCCGTTGGGAGTTCACTCAGTTTATTGTTCCCAATGCCTAGCACTCTCAGATTGGAGAGTTGCCCAATTTCCTGCGGCAATTCACTGAGTTGATTGTCCCGAAGACCTAACCCTGCCAGATGGGTGAGTTGACCAATTTCTGGCGGCAGCGCACTCAGTTGATTCCACCCGAGGTTTAGCCCTGTCAGATTGGTAAGTTGCCCAATTTCCGGTGGCAGCTTTGTCAGTCCCCGCTCTGACAGATCTAGGGAGGTTACCTGATCCTCGGCAGCTTGTTGGATAATTTGCAGCAGTCTTTCTTCTGTCATGACTCAACCTCAGCGTTACTTATTGGGCTTTTTTTGACTCAGGCGGATGGGGGAGGGGTGGCATTCGGAGGGTGCATTTTCGGTCTACTGCCCGATTTATGGGGGAATGCTGCGCCTCTAGGGGGGTGGGTTCGCCAGGGGATATCCGCTGCTGTCTGATTTTTATTGTAGGGTAACGTATTTTGGGCCGTTGGGTTGGTACAGCGGTCAGATTTAGGAGAAGACTGGGAGATATCGGGTTTCTGACTGGAGTGAGTATCTAAGTTGGATGATTCTAGGGAGCAAGATGTTCAGAGTCCAAGAGATTAGGAGTGCGAGCATCTTGCTCGCTAGGAGCATTTCGTCTGGATTGGGGGGTGGGATTTACCGATGAGATTGGTTTCGGGCGATTCGCGCGATCGCCTCTACAGGGGGATGTGATTGGTTTCGGGCGATTCTCGAATCGCCTCTACAGGGGGATGTGATTGGTTTCGGGCGATTCGCGCGATCGCCTCTACAGGGGATGTGATTGGTTTCGGGCGATTCTCGAATCGCCCCTACAGGTTGATGAGATTGGTTTCAGGCGATTCTCGAATCGCCTCTACAGGGGGATGAGATTTGGTGGCGGGATTTACCGATGAGATTGGTTTCGGGCGATTCTCGAATCGCCTCTACAGGGGGATAATACCAAATTCGGTTGTCTCAAGTCGATTTTATGGATTAGCCCGCGCAGGCGGGCTTCGTCTGTATAGCCCCACCCTTTAGGGTGCGGGTTGTGATAGACCTTTGACAACCGGATTCTGGATGAGATTTCTGGCGGGCGATTCTCGAATCGCCCCTACAGTATGGGGTTCGGTTTCCCACTCGGTATCAGTCCGGTTAGGGAATGGGTGAGGAAACCGATCGCCCCCTTATTCATTCCCTCAACTCGCCCACTTGTCAACCCATTTCACTGTCCCTTCATCGGCTAACAACCAGCGACGACAGACGATGTTTTCTCGGGTGGGGAGTGCGGCATCGTTGCCCTGTTCGTCTTTGTATAGAATCGCATATTTATAGGCGATCGCCTTCCCAACACTCTCCTCAAAGGGGATTTCGGCAAACCAGGTATTCGAGTTGATATACTCCAGGGTATAGGCTTTGGTAATATCCCAATTCCCCAATTCTGGACAATCTCCTGTCACTACCACCACTTGACCCACATCGGTCGAAATTCCATTCAAATGCGCTCGCACTAAGACTTTCCCCTTAATCCGTTCCCCGACATGACTGATGACGATCGCCTCTTTATCACCCAGTTCTAATTGATGTAACATTCCATCCTGCACTTCCAATTTGCGCCGCGTCAAAATGCAGGTATGTTCCCCATCGGGTAAATCCGTCTGCACATCAATGGTGGTTGCTTCCCCACGATTCATCGCCACGAAGCACAGGGAATCCCGATATCGCCGCACATAGGCATACACATCTGCCGTGAGATACTTATTCCATTGACTGCCCAGGGAAACCGCAGGATTCAGACGACGCACCCCCGACAGTAAGCGAATATCCCGATAAATCGGGGTATCTGTATCCCAGTTTTCCATCATGGGACGGTTGTAGGGGTCATTGTTGCCGTAGGGATTATTATCCCCGTTGGTATCGTCGTGCAGATACTGCTCTGTCCCGTAATAGATACAGGGAATTCCCCGGCAAGTCATAATTAAATTAATCCCCAACCGCAGGAGATCCGGGTCCGGGTTCAAGGTTTGGAACCGATGCATATCGTGATTATCGATAAAGGTAATCAGTTCCGTGGCGGCATTATATTTATAATCCTGGTCAAAAATAGACTGGATCATTTGAAATCCGGGTTCTGCACCGACTGCCAAGACTTCTCGAATCGCTGTAGCTAAACCAAAGTCCAGAATGGTCATTCCCGATTCATTGGCAAAACTGACCGATCGCTCGTCATTGGGATGGTTATAAATCCATTCCCCAAAGATAAATACATCGGGTTTGTGAGACTGAATGTCGGCATTAAACTCCTGCCAAAACCAAATCGGCATATGTTTGACCGTATCCACTCGCAAGGCATCGACGCCGCGATCGAGCCATTGTTTAATGGCGGATTTGATATAGTTTCGATAGGTGATATTGTTTTCGTTAAACGTAGCCAACCCGGCTAATTCGCAGTTTTGTACCTGCCATTCATCTTCCCAATTGGTCACTTCACCATAGTGGTGATACCAGCTTTCTTTATCATCATTGAAATCGGCAATTTTCACCCCATCATCGTAGAGTTCACCCTTAACCCCGCTAAAATCGGGATTACTATGATTACACACAATATCGAGAATCAGTTTCATATCTCGCTTGTGTAATTCGTCAATCAATTTATCAAAAATGGTATCGCGAGTATCTTGAGTGGCGTTGAGGGAGGGGTTATCTTCCGGGGCAATAAATCGCGGATTGAGGCGTTTAAAATCTCGGGTCCAGTAGCCGTGAATGGCCGCTTGTTCGACAAATAAGGCTTCAACTTGTTCAAACAGGGGAGTTAACCAAATGGCGGTGACGCCGAGGGATTTGAGATAGTCTAATTTGTCAATGATGCCTTGTAAATCGCCTCCCCAGTATTTGCCCCAATCTTCTCCATCGGGGTCGTAGAGGTCGGGATTGGGTCCTTCGCTATTGTTGGGGTCACCATCAAAAAATCGGTCTACGACGATGAAATAAATGGTTTCTTGACGAAATTCAATAGCCCGGGTGAAGAGAAACTCAAATTCGTTTCCTTCTTCTTCTTTGTGGCTGGCAATTTCCGCCCCGGTGGAGGCGTCAATATTGGAGGGAGAGGGGCTAGATGTGAGAGATTTTTCTTTGGAACTGGAAGTTGGCTGCATAGATTTTGTGAGACTAACCTCTGAACAGGTGGACAATTAAATGTATAAAAGTTGCCAGAATACCACAGGAATCATACCCCCCGAACTCGGATCAGTCATCTAAAAAAATAAAAACTGACGCTACAAGGATGCCTCGGGGGGCGACTGCCTAGACTGGATGAAACCCTATGTTTCTGGGGGTTTTTTGAGGGTGATTTTCCACTCGGTGAGACGGGAAGCGAGTTGGAGATTTTGGTCCTCGGGTCCGAGGGCGACTGCCAACTGATCCGGAGGAACGCTCACCTCAGCGGATTGATTCTCCACATCGAGGGCGATCGCCCCTTCAATTTGTGCGGGCGCTAAGGCATTGGCAATATAGGTAGCGGGGTCCTCGGACCAAGGAATCACTTCAATTTTTTCTCCGGGAATTTCCTGGGCGATCGCCTGGAGATGTTCCCCCAGCTTCCCGATACAAGCTGCCACTGGATCGACTTCTGGATCCAGAGCATGAACCGCGATTTTAGTGCGGGGGGCGATATCGGGTTTCGTGGGGATGGAATCCCGGGCCACCCCTTTGACTTCAACCAGCCCCTGTCGAATTTCCGGAACGCGATCGCTGAACAACCCCGAAACCAGATAACTCGTAGCGCGGGACACCCGTAACATGGGTTTAGAACTGGGGCGATCGAAGACTTTTTTCAAATAAACCTTCATTTCCGCACCCTCTTGATAGTCATCATTCGGTAACTTTTCATATTTGGGAAGTTCCGCTTCCACCAGGGGGTGACCCGCACCACCGCTGACCCCTAAGACGACCCCCCGTCCATCACTTTTGAGGACCTTACCCACAAGCACGGTCCCCTTGCGATCGGCAAATGTTTCTTGAATGTATTTGCACTGCTGTTCCTGCAATTTTTGAGTGAGGACCGTTTTGGTTTGTAACGCCGCCAGACGACCGAAATCTCCTTGATTGGGGGTCACATCCACAATCACGCGATCGCCGAGTTTGACTTTTGCGCCCTTTTTAATCGCCAAATCCAGGGGAATTTCGCGATCGCTATCCTCCACCGTCTCCACCACCGTCTTCGTCGCCGTCACCCGAAACCCTTCCGCCTTCAGGTCAAGTTTGACCGCAAAATTTTCAAAGTAGTCTTCAGGAAAATCCTCATCGTTGCGGACTTGGGTCCGACGATAGCGCTCATATCCTTTCAGCAATGCAGCTTTCAGCGCTGCCTGGACCGCCAGCGGCGGCAAAGAGCGCTGTTGACTCATCGTATCAAGCAGCGATCGGAGTCCGGGAAGACTGACCATCGACATTGAGAACACCTCCTACAACGCTGTTCCAAGTAGCTCTGAGCTTAGGGAATTTTACCTGAAAAGCTCACCCTTTTTTTAATCATTCTCGGGGGAGGGTGGTCATTGGTCATTGGTCATTGGTCATTTGGGGAGATTGGGGAGATTGGGGAGATTGGGGAGATTGGGGAGATTGGGGAGGAAACGACTGAAGTCGTTACTACAAACTGAGCTATCCTCCCCATCCTCCCAATCAACCAACGACCAATGACCAATGACCAATGACTAATGACTAACAGCGATTACGCTTAGACAAAATCGCCAGTTGTAATAATCAGGTTGCGGAACTCGGGATCGATGCCTTCGAGGAGGGCAATCACCACCGAGGTATCCTTAGCTAGGACAATAGTCGTATCCGTGGGTGACTCTCCAATCGGTGCAGAAATGAGTAACTCACTGACTTTTAGACCTCCGGTGAGAATAAACTTATCCTGTCCATCCTCAAAATCCGTAATGGTGGCAGTGACTCCGGGGCGCAATACGAAGAAGTCCCTGCCTGCGCCTCCGGTATAAAGGACAACTTCCCCAGCACCCCCATCGAGGGTGTCGCTGCCGTCTGCGCCGAGGATGGTATCATTCCCGTTTCCTCCGAGGATGAAGTCGTTGCCCGCATCTCCGGTGAGGACATCATCCCCATCGCCACCGTTGATCAGATCCTCCCCATCGCCACCGTTGATAGTATCATTTCCGGCACCGCCTAAGATACTATCGTTTCCGGCATTGCCGTCGATCACATTGCTGCCTCCGGTGGCAACAATAGTATCGGCACCGTCCCCGCCGTTGATGGTGTCGTTACCGACGCCACCGATGAGACTGTCGTTGTCAACACCGCCATCGAGTAAATTCTCCCCTTCCCCAGCAATGAGAGTATCGTTGCCTTCATCGCCGAAGAGGGTATCGTTGCCTGCTTCTCCAAATAAAATATCGTTCTCTTCACCCCCACTCATTTGGTCATTGCCATCGCCGCCATAGAGGAGATCTTCTCCTTCATTCCCCAAAATGGTATCGTTGCCAATGCCGCCGAGTAAACTATCATTGTCGGCTCCCCCTTCCAGGAAGTCGTTCCCATCATCGCCTAAGAGGGTATCGCTGCCCTCGTTGCCAATTAAGGTATCGTTTCCAGCTTCTCCAAATAATAAATCCTCCCCGTCGGCGCCTAGGAGGGTATCATTTCCATCGCCTCCGAACAGGGTATCGTTTCCTAAGTCTCCGGAGAGGAAATCATCATCGGCTTCCCCAAATAACAGGTCCTCCCCTTTACCGCCATAGAGGGTATCGTTACCTACACCGCCTCGCAGGGTATCGCGGCCCTGGTTGCCAAAGAGGATATCATCCCCTTCTTGTCCACTGAGTTGATCGTTACCTTCACCGCCATAGATGCTATCGTTGCCATCACCGCCAATCACGGTATCGTTACCGAGGTCACCAAAGAGCAGATCGTTGTCCCCATCCCCAAAGATTTGATCGTCGTCTTGTCCTCCATAGATGGTATCGGCACCGTCACCCCCGGCGAGGGTATCGTTCCCTTGATTGCCGAAGATCACATCGTCCCCGTCGTTGCCGAAGATGGTATCGTTGCCATCTCCACCATAGAGTTGGTCGTTGCCATCTCCACCAAAGAGTTGGTCGTTCCCCTTGTCGCCGTACATGAAGTCGTCCCCACTTTCGCCATAGAGGGTATCATCATCTTGGCCACCGTAGAGGGTATCGTTAGCGCTACCGCCATTGAGGATGTCATTTCCGACATTGCCAAAGATGATATCGTTACCGGCTTCCCCGATCACATTATCATCACCGGCTCCAGCATAGACGAGATCATCTCCATCGCCACCAGAAATGGTGTCGTTGTTGATGCCGCCACCGATGATATCGTTGCCTCCACCGCCTTCAAAAATATTGAATCCGGACTCACTGGCGAGGGTATCGTTGCCCTCATCTCCTGAGAGAAAATCGTTTCCGGGTCCAGCATCAAGGAAGTCGTCTCCTTGACCCCCGAAGAGGGTATCGTTCCCTTCTTCCCCAAAGAGTTGATCGTTACCTTCGTTCCCAAAGAGGAGATCGTCTCCAAGGCGACCAAAGATTTGGTCGTTTCCGGCATTGCCAAAAATTGTGTCATTGGCAACGGATCCAAAAATGGTATCGTCACCCACGCTGCCTTGGAGGGCGTTGGGGAAATTGAATCCCACAATATTACTACCGGCGGCACGGGCGGCAACGACTAAACTCCAGTAATGGTTGGCGTTAAAGGTGCCGGTATCGTTTTCTAGGAAGAAATAGCCAACGCCGATATTATCAACTCCGGGTTTGAGGAGGGTGTCTCGCTGTCCGGGATCGTTGAACCAATTTTCGACCACTTGCTCTGGGGTGGGAAGGGCCGCAGAAATATTCTCCTGAAAGTTACGAAAGCGATATCCGACTGCTGCCAACCGGCTGACTGTTGTGGAGCCATCTGAGCCGGTGAGACTGAAAAAGTCGTTTTCCGCCATATCTTCGGCATGGATTTGGGCGGCTCGATTCAACTGGGAATCCACCGCGACAGGTGGCAAATTGGCGAGGGCGCGTCTTTGATTGACTAGCGCTACAACCTGATTGATAAATTCAGAGTTGGTTGTCATCTCATTTTTCTCCTTTGGGCTGGCTTGCCTTATAATCCATCAAATCATAATGGCGCGTTTTTGATAGAAATGCCAAAGGAGAAGGGCTGGAGTAAGTCTGATTCTAAAAGGACCGACAAAGTTGTGAGTCGCAGGGGACTTCGGGAATCAAACGGGGATTTGCTAGGGTTTCTAATTCCTGCAAGAGTTCGCTTTCTAGGGGGGCCGTTGCTAAAATTTCTGGTTTGAGATCTCCCCATTTTTTCCCGGATTGGGTCTGATATCGGATTAAAGCGTGGGGGATTTCTTTGGAGATGAAGACGCGGGGAGGGGCGAGTTGTCCTAATAAGCGGGCATGGCGATAATGGGGCGATCGCATGAGTGCACGATCTAACTGTTGGGCGATCGCCTCTGGTGGCTCCTGGGCCTCATCTAGTAACAATAGATAATGGGCCACGGGCTCGCTCACTGGGACGAGGGTTTTGAAAAAGGGGGTCTCTAAGCATAAGTCTTCGAGGACGGTTTGGACAAAGGGTTCGGAGAGCTTTTCCCCGACTAAATCGCTGATGCTGCGATCGCGTCCCAGAAATTCTAAACAGGGGGTTTTGTGATAAAAATGGCTGACTCGAATGCGATCGCCAATCCGGTATCGATACAGCCCCCCTTTTTGAGAAATAATCAGAATATAGTCTTCCCCCTGTTTAATCTCATGGAGTTTATAAATCTTTCCCCTCTCATCTTCAAATTCAAAAAACACTTCATTGAGTAGGGGAACAAACCCCTTGGCAGCAATCAAGGGAATCGTCATCGGCGCTTCCGTTGCCAACAATCCTTTCCCCTGGACCATCACCCCAGGAAACCGTTTGCGCAGAAATTCCGCCTGTTCCCGAGAGTGACTACTATCCCAACAGGAAATCAGTTTCAGTTTCGGCCAAATTTCCGTCCAGGGAATCCGTGAGTACCTCAACA
The DNA here is from genome assembly GCA_011390515.1 of Oscillatoria sp. Taxonomy (GTDB): domain Bacteria; phylum Cyanobacteriota; class Cyanobacteriia; order Cyanobacteriales; family Laspinemataceae; genus Laspinema. The sequence continues at coordinate 9,128 of JAABSJ010000064.1, read as the reverse complement.
ATTGCGCGCGATGGTGAGAGATTTTATCACCTAATTTCTCAATCAGCGACTCTCGATGGGTTTCCATATAATCCAACAGCACTTTCAGAAAGCTGGGACTCCAAATGGACATCGCTTCCAAGCGGTCTTCGCATAACAGTTCCAAACTTAACTGTTCTTTGAATTCATCAGGGTCTTGGAGGTGTTTCAGTCGAGGCGGTGCGACTAAGAATAAACTGAGTAAGGCGCGCAACCACCCATCTAAATATTCCGAATCATCCGCCAGTCCCCCTGCACGTTCTGTGACTACTTGGGGGTCTTTCAGTTGCGGGGAAATACAAAAATAAAATTTCCCTGTCTCAAATTTGGGTCCATGCTGAATTAAATCATTTACCCACACACAAAACATCGAATTAAAGCTAGAACGCAGGGATTGGGTATAGGGAATCCATTTAGCCGGTCCCCGACTCCCCGAAGTTTTTTCATAAAATAAAATCGCTTCCGGAGTCAGAGACTTTCCCGGCAATGGAGTGTTTGGCGAAGCGTTCTTCAACTCCTGTGGACCGGGGGAATCAGCCGGTTCAATCCAGTCTTGAATGTCCTCATATTTGACAACCGGAATCTGATTCCATTGCTCATTTAAAGAGGCATGGGGAGCAGTATTTAAATCCAGGGATTTGCCATAGTCACTGCTTAATAAATTTCGATAAATTTCTTGCTGGACTGAACGCTGAGACCTCCGAGGATGTTTTAAACATTGGGAAAATTTATAGGCATACAGACCGAGAAAAAAAGAAAAGAGTTGAATAATAGGACGCATCATGGTTATCCGATTACAATGGGCTAAATCAATAATTGGAGAACATTTGCAAAGCAAAACTTCAGGGTCATTTGGCCCGGATTAAAAAAAATGGACTAAATTTCTGAAGTAAAACTCCATCATTATCGACTTATTATTTATACAGTCTAATTTTCCTAAAATCCGCCTTTTATAGAAATTTAATCCGTGGAATGATGGCGGTGATTGACTTTAGTATTAGGATAAAGATGGGTGGCAATGGGAAGATAAGCGCCATCGGCGATGGTGACTCCTGGACCGAAATGGGTGCCGGACCCGACAAACACATCATTGCCAATTTTGACGGATTTTACATACAGCATTAAGTTATTATGTTTGGGTTTAATCACATGACTGTAAATCCCGACGCGATGACCGACAATGGTGCGATCTCCTACTTCTAATAATCCGCGATCGGCCAGTTCTAAACTCGGCATCCAATAAATTCCTCGCCCAATTTTTGCACCCCACAATCTCAACCACAGGGAAAAAGCACCAGGAATCAGTCTTAACACGGATTCAATAGCGGGAAACGTAATATAAATCGCCTGAATTTGATGACCTCCCCACCAAGGAGAATAATCTGGCCCCTTCAGGTAAGAAATCCCTTCTTTGACCGGATAAAAATAATCATGAATCCGATAAACTAAGACAGGAAATCCATACAGAGAAAACAGTAAAGCGAGAACCCCTAAAATGCCCGGAGAGAGACAAATCCAGAGAAAGGATGCTGCGGTCATTCCCATGACGATCGCCGGAAAGAATGAAAGAATTACACTGAGTAAGGTCATTGAAGTTGACTGTACCAATTAAATCGGGCTAAAAACTTAGATTAAAACGGCCAAATTAATTTTTGAGCTAAGGTTAAATCGCTAGAAATTCCCAAAGCATTCGGTGCGGTTTTATTATCATAATGCGTGCCATGTAATCGGTCCCAGAGTTTTAAATTAGCCCCATAATTGACCCCAGCAGACTCCTGAGCATGATGCCATGCATGATCCATCGGTAAAATCAACCAAGGGGAGAGCAAGCGATGCAATATCGTTCCCGGTAAGGGTTCGATTTCACTATGCCGCCATAAATCTAAAATCGCGGTCAAACTCACCCCAATCATATAAGGAGTTGGGTCTTGTAGTAAATAGATAAACAGAGCATGAATCCAGAGATAAATAATTAAAAAACTGGTCCATAAGGTATTGCGAGAAGTGCCGAGAACTTGCCGTTCGCTCATCGTATGATGAACCAGATGCAACCGCCACAACCCCCGACTATGGAGCAAGCGATGATTCCAATAATACAGGTAATCCACCCCGACAAAACTTAAACAAAAGGCCAGGATGGGATGTAAGTTTAAAATTCCGCTATTTCCGGGTAACCAATGCTGGTAAACTTGATAAATTAGGACAATTTGCAACAAGGGAATTAAAATGCCTTGAAAGCATAATCCAATTCCATCCAAAAACCAATCTTCCCAAGATTTAGCCTTGAATTTAGCCCATTGTTCTGTTTTAGCAAACGTCAAAATTAACAGTGTCACAAATGCGATAAAAATAGCCATAAATCTCCTGATGCCATGAATCAACCTTAAACCCAAAAATTAACCGTCACCGATTTTGGAGGAAGTAATTTCGGGTCTTCTCCTGCTGAAATGGCCTTGCGAATGGATTCGACAAAGACATGAATGGTATCCGCTGGAGTATTGGCAAATTGAGTGCCATATTTCTCAATCACCTCTTGCTGAATGCCTAAAATTTCCACATCTTGATGAATAATATATTGGGCAGTCCAACGCACAAACGGACGGGCAATTTTGTTCCAAATCCCATAATTAAAGGTGACATCGGTATAAACTAAGGTCGAATCTTCTGCCTCGGGAATCGATTGACTGGTAATAAAAAACCGCCGGTTTTCTCCAAATTTATATTCTACACTGGTGACATTCGGCATAGAAAACTGGTCAGTATGGGAAATTTCACCCCCTTGGGGATTTAAAAACCGGGAATACCATCCCAAATTGGTGGTTTCATTCCGATAAGTGACAAACACCGAACCATCTCGACGTTCTACGGTCATTTCTAACTGTTTTTGCTGGGGTTTGCGAAATACCCCAGGATGTACCGAGGCAGTGTGGGGAATATCAATAAAGTTTTCTGCACAATTGGTGACATTGTTGCGAAATCGGTTAATCACGCGCACGGTTTCCCATCCGGGTTCGCCGTAATAAGGCATGGGAAAGGGGTCGAGATTGAGATGAGGATTCTCTGCTAATCGGACATAAATATATCCATCTTGTTCTTGAGTTGCATAAGAAGGAGTCCGACGAGAGGCAAGGGTTTTAAACTGTTCTCCTTCTGCGGGAACTGCTACGACTTGACCGGATTTATCATACACCCATCCATGATAGGGACAATGCAGCATCCCGTCGCAGACTTTGCCACGAGAGAGGCGACTATTGCGGTGCATACAGCGATCGCGTAATGCCACCACATCCCCCTGTTCATCCCGAAAAATTGCCAACCATTCCCCCAAAATTGTGCGTGAAAGCACGGTTTTGGGTTTCAGTTGCTCACTGAGGGCCACCACATACCAAAAGTCTTCAAATCCCATAATTGCTATTCCTCTAAAGGGGCGATCGCAATATCATTCGTCACATCCACCTGACAAGCTAACCGCGCTTGGGGATTTCCCGGGGCTAAAATTTCTAAAACCTCCCGTTCCTCCAAATTAGCCGGGGGAATATCTCCCTCAATCACACACAAACAAGTCCCACAAATTCCCGTCCGACATCCAAACAAAATATTTGAATTTTGCACGGTCAAATAATGAGCCAAATTGTCATGCTGAGGTAAGGCGATCATCGGATAATTTGTCCCTAGAAATCTCACAAAACAACGCTTCATAAAAAACCCATAATTGAAAATGTATTCCTCGCTCCCAGGCAGAGCCTGGGAATGCCCAATTAGACGCTCTGCCTCCTGCTAATCCAACCCCAAACACCCCCCCTAATCTCAAAACTCCTATTCCCTCTCAACCCGAACTTTTGACCAAACCGAAGGCGTTAATCGTTCCACATATTTCATATACTCCACCAACGGGCGATCGATACTCAGCAAAGCATTCGGATTGTACCGAATATTGTCATAAATCTTCCCATCTTCCCCCTTCAAAAATAAATAAAGCATCTTCGTACAAAACAATAAAAAGTAGGTAATAACCCACCCGAAAATTCCCGGACGACGGGCGGCTACATAAATATTTTGCACCTTAATTTTCCCCGGTTCAAGGGGAAGATAAGCATAAATCATGTGCAAGGGCGGAAGCAACTTAACATTTTTCATCGTGGTTAACAGTCCCAAACAAGCATTCTGATATCTCATGCTATAGGCATAATTTTCCCCTAAAAATTTCCGCGCCAGTCGTTCTCGCTTAGTGGTATTCGGAAATTCTCCACTGAGGGTGAAATCCATCAGAGTACCCGATTCATTTTCCTCTAATGTCAGATTCATATTAATATTAACTTTATGCACCGTTTGCAGATGTTGAGCATCAATCCCATTCATCATGCAAATGTGATGATGGCAGGTGCGTTCAAACGGGCGATCGCGAACAGCAATCACCGTTTTTCCCTTCAGTTCATCGAATTCTGCCACCCCTTCCGGTGCCGTTGCATCGGGATAAACCCAAATCATGCCATATTTTTCCTCGGTGGCATAAGATTGTAATCGGGCTTTTTCAGGAATGCTGGATTGACAAGGAATATCCTGACAGGTTCCCTCGCCATCAAACGCCCAATGATGAAAATAACAGCGAATTAAATTCCCATCCACTCGCCCAATTCCTAAGTCAGTCCCAAGATGGGGACAATAGGCATCTAAGGCGCAAACTTTGCCATTTTCTCCCCGAAATAAAACAATTTGTTGTCCGCAGACTTCCAAAGATTTCAGTTTGCCTCGGGGTATGTCTTCACTGGGACAAGCAATATACCATCCTTTGGCCACCACATCCCAGTTATTAAAGATTTGCATCTCGGTTCGGAGTTGGGTGTTTTGATTCTGCCGGGAATTCATAGAATTTTAAGGGGGATGAGATGGATAAATGTTAATCCAAAGCAACTTGCAATACAGGACGCTGAGGATGGGTAAAAGGGGCAGAAAAATGCCGAGAAAGAGCTTTTTTCTGAGTGGTTAGATAGCGAGGAATCGAACTGGCTGCCATAATGGACATTTCCCGGTTACTTTTCCAGGCATAGTCCACTTTTTCGAGATAGACTTGATAGGAAGCCCTGGCTTCTTGATGGGTTTGATAGCTGCGATGGAGTCCTTCAGTTTCCTGGGTAAAACAATCCTGCATCATCTGTTTGGCATCGGCATCACTCATGGCAAAGACGGGCGATCGCAACAGTTCATAAATCCCAGAATACAGGGCCGGATCATACCAAAATATGCCATTAATGGCAACGGAAAAATGAGCATGATCTTTCTGACATCCTCGCAATCCCAGGTTGGCGACAAACGTCTCGAATGGGGTGGGCTTTTTCAAACAGGTTACCACTTCATGGGATAACAGGGTGGAACTGTTAAAATGAAAGCTCTCATCTAAAAAATGATAATAAGAGATTTTAGCCGGGATTGGAGCATTCTCTTTATCTGGGTGATTTTGGTAATATTGGCTTAACTTATGTTGGACCAATTTCCCGTTTAAGGTTCGCACTCCCCGCACGGTAAAATACTGACAAGCGAGAAATGTATTCCCGGAAGAGAGCATTCCAAAGCAACGGAGTTGGAGTTGTTTCCACCAGGTTTTTAAGGCGTTGGTATCGGCATGAACCATTGTTTCGGTGTAGGGTCCGCGCATGGGGTAGGTGAAGATGCGTTTGCCAAATAATGCTGCTTCTACCTGTTCTGAAATGGTTTTAAAGGCGTTAATATGGGCCCGTTCTTGGGCGGATTCTAGGTCGAGCATATCGCAGATTAAACGAAAGTCTTCCTGAGCATACAGTCCAGCGGCGCTGGTTTGATTAAACAGGATGGTGGCAATTTCTGCGGAGATGATTTGGGAGTAGTAGGCAACCCAGTAGAGGTGATTTAGAATTAGCCTTTGAGTGGGGGTGGATTGGTCCCAGAGTGGGGTGCCGTAGAGGAGGGAATATTCTTCGGGGTTCCAGTATTCTTGTTGACAATTGGTATATGAGAATTTGCTGGCGGATTGGTCTATGGATGCGGTTTGGTCTTGTTGTTGATTGCGATGATAGTTGAGTTGGAGTTTTCGGTAGATTTTTTCGTTTTCTAGGAGGGTGTTGGGTTTGGGTTCGTTGAAAATGTTGTTCATAATGGGGGTGAATTTGGGATGGGGGAGAACGACTGAAGTCGTTACTACGAACTAAGATAAGATAACGACTGAAGTCGTTACTACGAACTAAGATAAGAGAACGACTGAAGTCGTTACTACGAACTAAGATAAGATAACGACTGAAGTCGGGACGTTGAACGGGGGATAGGTTTTATTGAAGGATGCATTGTTCTGGGGGATAGGGGGTGAATGAGCCTTTTTCTTCTAGGTGATTGATGATAGAATGGGTGGGGTCGGATCGGAGGAGCGATCGCAGGAGTTGGAGGCGGGTGGCGCTGTGGGTTTCGGTGTCTAATTCTTGGAAGATTTTGATTTGTTGGGGACGGGATAAATCTCCTTTGACTTGCGCGATCGCCTGGACGACTCGTTGGGGTCCGACTTGAACCATCTGCAAAAATGAGGTGAGGGCTTCGATGATCGCACTCTGGGATTGCGGGGTGATGGGGTGGCGATCGCACAAGGTGACGCCGGTACTGTGATGGCGCGCCTCGGCATCGAGAAATCCGCGAAACATTTGGGTTAATTCGCGATCGCAACAATCGTTAGCGAGATGGCGATAATGGCTGAGTCCCCATCCTTCTAACACCACCTGAATCACAAAGATTAAGACGCTTTTATCCTCCATCTCCACAATTTCAGCCAGTAATTCTAAAAAGCGATCGCCCGTTGCTACTGGGTTGCGATCGGCTAAAAATGGCCGAATTTGCGCTAAATGAGTGGCTTCATCCGCTGCAAATAACCCATACAGCATCCGTTCTTCCGTGGTTTCTGCCAGCATGACCATTTTCGCCATGTATCCCACCCCCGCTTTTTCTACAAAGTAGGCTTCTTCCAGGAGTGCATTGCTACATTGATACAAAATTTGCTGCTGTTCTTCCCTGGTGGCATCCTGAAAAATCTTCACCTGATCCAGGCCAAAGTAAGATGAATTCCAATATACCGGGGTGACTGCCTCTGGGACTGGCAACGAATTGCCAATTCTGCTTTTTATAGCAGCAGAAAGAAGGCGATGCAATTTATCGCCTTCTGTAACATGAGGTAAGTCAAACTGCGCCGTAGTAAATAAAGATTGACTCATCGGTGACTCCGTGGCAACCATTCCATTATGGCGTAGTCTAGCCCAGGTTTTTTCCCGAGTCGTAGCGATTATGACAGATCCTCAACTGTCTCCCAAGTTTCCCATTTGAGCGGTTTTTGTGTTTCTACTTGTTCGATAAACTCAATAATCGATTGATCCGCTAAAGTCGGGGTTTTTAAATCAAATTTAATCGTTTCAAACAAGGTGGTATCCCCTTTGGCAAAGTAATTCCCCACTCGCAAGGTGATCCAGATGACAATCCGATTAAATAGCCATCCCCACAAACCGGGACGTTTCTCGGTAATGGCGATCGTTTGACCTTCGGCTTTGCCATCGGCTTTCAGGCGGATACTAAACATAATGTGAAAATGCAAAAAGTCTGGCCCCACGGTCACGGTGCCGGTGCTGCCATACCAATAACACATTTTGTAGGTAATTGCATTTTTATAAAGGGGACGAATCAGTTTGATAAACCAAGATTGGTCTCCTCCCCGGGTAATGTTGCGAAAAATAATCGCATTGTCGTTGAGGGTTTCTTTCTCGAATTTGACTTCAACGGGTAGGTTGTGAACGGTATTAAAATGATGGGCATCGATCGCATTAATCATCACCACATTAGGATGACAGTTTTTGCGGAACCCTAATCCAAAACCTGCATCACAGTCTTTACCAGCCAGTTCCGGAACAAAAGGCACAGGATGTCGCGGGGTCTCGCCAGTCCAAACCCAGATTAAACCATAAGTTTCCGAAGTCGGCCAGGTCCTAACTTTGGCGGGAATGGTGCGATCTAAACCAGGACTTTCGACACACAAACCCCGAACATCGTATTTCCAATTATGAAAAAAACAGCGCAATTCATTGCCTTCAACTTTGCCTTCGGCTAGGTGCGCGCCCATGTGGGGACAGTAGGCATCTAAGGCGACCAATTTGCCATCGGTTCCTCTATAAATGGCCAGGTTCCGACCTTGTACAGTGATGGGTTTAACTTGACCAATTTTGAGGTCCTTAGACCGGATGGCCCAATACCATCCTTCGATAAATCGTTCAGGATTATTAAAGGTTTTAGCTTGGCGAACGGTTCTAAGACTTTCGGCTAAATCGGCAAGGGGTTGAGACTCAAATTGCAGCATTGAATTTTCTTTCCTAAAATAAAATGACGACAGTCAAGGGAATTTTAATATTAATTATACCCAATGAATTTCAACAGGCACTCCCGGTTCTCGGGGTGCAGGTCGGACTCATGAAGTTTCGAGCACATTTCCGGGGTGAATTGCGAAATATTGGCCCTCACCCTGGATCAGGATTAGGTAATTTGACGAGGCAATTAGCCGATAACTTGATTAAAACTGATCTCAGGAATGAGGGCGATCGCCTGGACTGACAGTTGATAAACTGGCCCAGAACCCAGTCTCTTCCCCGGTTCTAGTCCTGTTATTGTGAATAAGCATAAATGAAATGGCTTGATTAACAAGAGGGTCTTGATGATGCACAGCAGCAAGGATTTAAATGGTTCGAGAGGTTTCCAAAAACCCTCGGCCCCCAGCCAATCCCCCTCTCGGGGTACATTTTTCTATAGAAAAAATTCCTCATCTCACCCGCTGGCCGGGAGAGATCGGGGAACAATGGATATTGCATGGTATGAACACCGGGCTAAGTTAATAAAGGATTGGCATCCATTGTTTTATTTTGATGATATTGAAAGCAAAAAATTTCTTCGCGATCGCGCCAGACAACGGATTGAACTTGGGACTCGGAAATGGTAAACCACCCACTGTCCAACAACCGAAACATTCCTTGTACAAATAGTGGATCGTTCATCATTGCAGTGTATTCTTGGAAGAGAGCGAGTTCTTGGTCCCAGGTCAACCCGGCGCGGTTCACGCG
>JAABSJ010000063.1 GCA_011390515.1 Oscillatoria sp. | reverse complement strand
TGCCGGATGAGGTGAATCGGGCGATCGTGGACTTGGCGAGTCAGATGCCTCAGTATGTCTGTGCGATCGATGTAGCAGGAGGAGACAATCATTATGGCGATCGCCTCGATGAATTTGTCAAACTCTACGCTTATGCCCGTAACCTGGGTATAAATACCACCGGCCACCTCTACGAAACCCCCGACGGATGCCATCCGGAACTCCTCCCCTACTTAATGCGCATCGGACATGGGATTCAAATTCCCTTAAAACATCCGGAATTATTACCGGAAGTCGCCCGTCGGGGACAATGTTTAGAAGTCTGTCCCACTACCTATTTTAAAACCGGAACCCTCCAAAATATCCAGGACCTCAAAATCGTCTTTGACCGATGCTTTAATGCTGGGGTTGATATTGCAATTTGTACGGATAATGCCGGATTGCATGATATGCGCTTACCCTTTGAGTACGAAAGTCTATTAACTCAAGATATTATTGATTTTCGCCAGATGCAAGCCTGTCAGGAAGCCGCATTTCGCCACGCCTTTGCATGGCCTTATCAGCAACCCCCCGCCGAAATGTTAACGGATTTGTTGAAACCGGAATCTATGCCCGTCATGCCGGTGGTTTAGGGTAAATTATCATCCAGGATTTACCCTAAATCATGGTTGGAATGCTCATCAATCAGGCCCCGAGAGGGGTTTTTTTATGGGCCAATGAGTAGATTTACGGGATGGGGGGTGCGCCTAATTCTGGAGCAAAAACCCGCACCCTGAAGGGTGGGGCTATACAGACAAAGCCCGCCTGCGCGGGCTAATCGATGAAAATGACTTTTCATACCTGGATTGGGGATAATGGTCTGTCTTGACAAAGTAGCGATCGCTCTCTTATCATCGAAAAGAGGGGAGTCCTCCCAAGATTCAGCCATTTCCCTTTTTAATCCTCACCAATCTTGATAAAACCCGAGGCTTTAAAACTCCATTAATTCCCTGAAACTTAATTGGTTAATAGATTATGCCCCGCCAAAATAAAAAACCCAGTGGATGTGGATGTGCCAGCATTCCGTTTTCGGTAATCCTCCTGATTTTAGGTGGGGGTTATTTTTTATTCACTCAACGCGAACATTTAAACCTCAGCCGATTCATACCCGAAGATTTCACAAAAAATATCACCTCAGAAATTAGTCGATTTATTCCCGAGGATTTACAAGCTAAAATTCCCTTTTTAAATGGGTCTGATTCAGCGGATGCGGAGGAAGTCAGTCAGAATTTGCCCGAGGCAACCCCAACTCCGGAACCCACCCCACAACAACCCCGGTTACCGGCAGCGCCAATTTCTAATCCATCTCCCCCTGTGCCAACTGCTGAAATTAAACCCCCAGCCACTCCACAAAGTCCTTGGGAACAAAAAGCGATTCGAGGGATTTATTTTAGTCGCTATCAAATTACTAATAATGCCACGGAAGAAATGATTAGAGCCCGGGTGCGGTATTATCGCGATCGGGGGATTAATACCCTAATTCATGGCGTTTGGGGAAATGCTTGCACCATGTACAAAAGTCAAGTCATGCAGACTAAATTTGGCTATGAAAGTTGTCCCAATGAGTTTCAGGATAAATGGCTGGATTGGTTAATAGACGAAGCCCATAAACATGACATGGAAGTCCATGCTTATTTTGAGAAAGGGATTAAAATAGATGAAAATAGTCCGGCATTCGATTTAGCCGTTCAGCGCGGGTGGATTGTTCCCGGAGTGGACCGCACTCATCCCGGCGTTGACCATTATGTTTTAAATGTTGGCATTCCAGAAGTTGCGGAATTTTTCACCAATATTTTAGTCGAGTTTGTCACCAAATATCCCACCATTGATGCCGTGCAGTGGGATGATTATTTAGGGTATCATGCCGAGTTACCGGGACAAGTCGATCGCACCCAAAAATTAACCAACTTTGTCAAAAATGCCATTTCAGCCACAAAAGCTGCCAATCCATCGGTGAGTTTTGATATTTGTCATCATAACCCCTATTGGTCCAAACGCTACTTTGCCGCAGATTGGGAAAACTGGGGAGTCGATCGCGTGTTTATTCAAGTCTATGCCGAAGAAAATTTTGCGGAAGAACTCCCTTATGTCGAGGCTTATGATGGCATTTCCATTACCGAACGGCAATTTAATCGCTTAGAAGAATTAGTCAGAAATCCGAAAGTGGATAATATTTTGTTATTTCCGCTCTCTGGGGAACCGGAAAAAATGGCTGATGAGGTTAAACGTTTGACGGCTAACATTAAGTAGAATCAATCGCAGTTTACGGGTTAAAGTCAATCCTCAAAACAATAATATTTTACTTATTTCTGAGTCGGAGAATAGTGAAGCCGCAGGATTTGATGAGCATGGAGGGGTAGCATCGCATAGGTTTGCCCTTCATCATCAATAAACTCTACTTCATAAACATTGGGGGCGAGTTCTTCTACAATGGTTCCCACTTGACCGGGGATTAAGTGATGTTCAGGTATGGCTTCTAAAAGAGCAATCACATCACAGAGTTGGAAAGTTTCGAGAGTTAAAGTCATGGTTTTGTTTTGATGATATAACAACTGGTTAAGCGAGGAAATGTTTCCGCGATGCGGACAATCCAAGTGCTGCGAATGGTCGCAGTTTGACCTAAGCGCGTGACTGCAAAATCAATACAGTAGCGTTGTCCATATTGATCGTTCTCCGTGGGTACAGCATCATAGTTCTGGGCAGCTTCGGCTAAGAGATATTGTAATTCTTCCGCATCATCACAGGTTAATCCTAAGATTGACGCAAATAAGCGGGCTTTGTGTTTGCCGCGATGATGTTCGCTGTTGAGACTATAGTTTCGCAGTTTATCCAGGTCGATAAATGCAGCTTGAGCATTGGGGAGTTGCATATTGGAGAATAAACGATTGCACCGCTAATTTATTGAGCTAATAGGACCAGATCAAGAAAGGCCGGACCACTAAAAAAATCTGGACAGGCAATGCAAAATCAAATTTTTATAGATTGATAGAGCCTTTATCTGCTAGAGCCTACAAGTCCGGACGAGAGAGCAAGAATGCCCCCAATCCTATCAATGGACCTGTCCTGGTTCTGCTAAACCTCACAGCACCACAATGAGGGAGGTGTGCTTTTGGAGCTAATGAAAGATCCCACACTAGGTCATTATAATGTACCCATTTTCCGTCTTTTCGCCATTCCAGTTGCTCACTCAACTTGATGTAAGATTCGTATGCCGCATTGAAGTCTTCTGCATAATCTAGTTTACCCCCAACCTCCATCCAAATTTGTTTCTGTAAACTTAAACCAAAATGACCATTGCTGTATTTAAGCCAAAGCTGATCAATAATCCGTAAATCAGAATAAGGGAGATGTTTTATATCTGACGACAAAAAGATGCTAAGAGTTCGCCTGATAACAGGAAATATTTCTGTGTCTGCTTCTTTCCACTGCCTTGTTTGCAAAAAATACGCAATTTTAAAATAGCAAGGCTGCTTACTGACGGCATACTCATAATCTTCAGCATCTAATACTTTCAGCGGTTCATTAGTGTAAGTAGATAGCCCTTGCTTCGCGATTGGACGTACCCGTCCTTGATTGCAAAAATCCCAGGCTAAGAATAACTTCTTAAAATCGGGTTGTTGCCAAGTTTTTGACTCCTGCACGATCGCCTCGACCAACTGAGTGGCATCGGTCTGTGCTGCATAAAGTCGCATCGTTTCAGCCCACCAGGAGAGCTGATCGGGATCCTGCAATACGTTGATAAAAATCTCTTCTTGCTTTGTTTCCTTCACCTCCAACGCTGCTAAATATTCCTGGAAACTAAGGTGGGCAAACTCATAATCCCCTTCTCGCTCCTTGGCAATGAGGGCATCCACTGCCTGCAACTGCTTCAAAAAATCCAACGTTTCCGGTGGATTGGGTAACTTTGCTAAATGCGCTGTAAACAAGGTTTCAACTTCCCCAAGCTGGAACTGGCGGGTTTCTCGCTGCATCAACTTCAAGGCCAATGGCTGCAAGACAGAGAGCTTCTCCTGAATCGAAAGCTGACTCCGTATCCCCTTTGCTTCCTGACGCTTACCCAGCATCACTTCACAAATCGTTTGATACAGTTCCACTCGTCTGAGGGGAATGCTTTGGTTTTGTTGGTGTGCCGTTACGATAAGTGTTAACAGCAACGGATTCGATGCTAAATCCATTAACGCCTGGTGTTCTTTAACTTGATTTAACAAATTCTCGGTATTCCGGTAAGCCGCATCTTGGGTTCCTAAGTCATTCTGACCTCCCCGACGAATGCATTCCACCTCCCGATACCAGTTGCTAACAAACTGCTCGATTTGCTCGAACCTGAGCGGTTCCACTTCCAACACCTGCACCGCTGATTTGAGTTGTGCATCCTCATAACCCAGCCGCCGGGAAGTCAAGATAAACGGCGTATCTGGATACTCATACATCTGCTGATCTACCCACCGACTCACCGCCTGCCGATGGGTAGTATTGGCAACCTCATCCAACCCATCTAACAAGACCAAACATTTTCCCTCAGACAACTGCCTCTTAAACCAATTCTCTGGCAGATTCAGCGGATTCACTCGTTGCAATTCCTGCACCCACTCCGTCAACAATTCCGCCAGTGGTATCTCTGGCTTTGTCAAGATTTTCTGTTCAATATCACGCAAATATAACAATACCGGCAACCATTGCGGCGCTTTCGGATGTAACCGGCGCGGCTGGCGTGACGCATACATCAATGCCAAATAGCGCATTAACGTCGTCTTTCCTGATCCAGGCGCACCCAAAATCGCCAAGCGCCGAAACTCCGGGTATTTCTGCATCAACGCTAGATAATGCCCAATTTCCCGATTCTCTAGCTGTTGTGATGAATCTTCCCCTTCAATTTTTTTTAATAAATTAGGCGACACCTGTACCAAATTCTTGGGCGACAAATGCACGGTCACAAAAATATTTTTTAAGGAGAGTACCTTATCCAGGGTCATCCCCTTGGTTTCAAACTCACGGCACAAAAAATCCAGCCGTTTGTAATACTTCCCCGTGAAATTGAACGAAACTGTCCACCAAAATTGAATCGCCCATTCTTTAACGATGCTGCCCAAGCGATAAAAAAGCTGAAAAAACCACTGTGCTGATTTGCCTCCTAGCTTTTCTGCTTCTTGTTCGGCCTCTGCCATGAAACCTGTGCTAAAAGCACTCCACAGGACCATGAGTCCGGTGAAAAATGCAGAGGCGATCGCGCTAAAAAATTTTTGATTGCTAATCAAAATAGCTGTTAATCCACCCATACCAGTCAGGGGAAGAAACCGCACAAGAAATTGCTGCCATTGAGGAATCGACTTCGGCTTTGCCATTGCTCCAGGTTAAACATAGATTTTGCCTACAATCTAGTTTAACTTATCTTGCTTGCTCAATTCCCGGTTATAACCTTGGCAATCTCTGACCCTAAAGGGACTAAGATTCTTTCGGTGTTAGTAGATGCGGCGCAGTGGGATGATGATGGGCGGTATCAGGGAGGGGTCTCGGCTCAAGGCGATCGCACCCTGGAATTAAGCAACTTTTTTCAGAAAGCGATCGCAGCAACAAAAGCTGCCAATCCGCTTTCAGGGGAACCGGAAAAAATGGCCGATTAGGTCAAGCGTTTGACGGCCAAGATGAACTATAGCGGTTCCCGGACTTATGCGGTACAGACACTTAAAGGAGTGCGAGCATCTTGCTCGCTTTCTTTAATAGCGAGTAAGATGTTTGTGCTTACGCACACGCTACGCGAACGCACTCCAAAAACGTACCTCATAACTGTGGGAACCGCTATAGGAAACAATGGGCGATAGAATTGTCCACTTAAGCAAGATTCAAAGCCCACAAAAATATTGGCCCCAGCGCAGTTGATTACCCGGTCCAGCATCAATGCAATCAAAGATTTGAACGCTACCATTAATTAAACCAAAAACGTGATGCCATCCGGAGTTATTCGAGGCAATTTTGACCGAACTTATGGTGCCACAATTTTGAATTAACTGCTGACTGATAGTTTGCATTAACTCCCCGGAAGACAGGATGGTATCTTCTCCGGGTCCACCGACAGCCAGGACCAGTTCATTGGGTTTCCCTCGGACAGGAGACAAGGAGTTATTTTCGACTTTTATTCCGTATAAAAAAGCGTTTCTGACGTTGTTGATGTTATTTTTTACTTGGGACAAACTTTGATGGCAAGTATTACTCACGGAGTCGGTGGTTTGAATGAGAAAATCCCCTCGGACCCAACCAACTGCGCCGGATTCAACAAAGCGAACTCGATGCCAGCGACGGCTGTAAATATCGGAGGGATTTTCCCGTTGGGAGTCTAAAATTTCCACGCGATCGCCAACTAACCCATAGTGCAGCGAACGATATTCTATTCCCGGACCACTCCGAATATTAATTTGAGACCCTTGAGTTGTCGTCAACAGACCCATTTCAACGGATTGAGCCAGGTAAGAAGAGGGCAAATCCGATGAAGGAAGACTGGAAGAAGGGTTTTTTGCCCCACTTAATCCGGCAACTGTGCCTAACACCAATCCGATAAAAATGGTCATTCCAGATTTTAATGTTTTGGTCATCATTTTTCTCACTACTTCTGGTTAATGAGTCGTCTGTAAGTTCTCCAACTTTGAGAGTTTAAATTTGAGCAGTCAGGGTAATTTATCAATTGCCCCGATCAAGAATAGCGGGGTCATGACAAAACTTGAGGGTTCTGGTGATGCGGGATTAATTATCCATCAAGTTAAGGAAAGGTTGGTTCGTTTGGGAGGGGGTCAAGTCGAGGCTATACCCTAACTCCAGAGCCTTCTCACGTCTGAACTGATTGTTAGAATATTCTGTGATGTTAATATCGTGACAAATTGCCCAGTATAGGGCATCTGATTCCATGAACACCCCACCGGGGTGATGACCTGGACTGAGGTTGTTAATGCTGTAGTTATTCCCATCGGAAAACACCACCATTGGGCGTTGTTTTGAACATAAAACTTGGGTGGGAGCATCTGGTAAGATCCATCGACCCAAGGTTTCACCCATTGGGACTTTATGGGTTATGACTTCAGTTTCGTAGAGTCGCTCACCGTTTATTTCTTGGTCCAAGTAGGTAAAAGTGTAGTAAGTCTCGATGCATTGTCCCATGCGACAATAACTGGTGAGGGGGGTGAAATTTTCATCAATGATTGCGGTTTCGAGTGCTTCAAAGCGCATCATTTCGCCTTCGGTTTGTGCTACCTGGGTTTCGTCAGGGGAGGGGACGGAAGGGATGGAATCGGGGGAAATCGGGATATCTTCTGAAACTGGGAATAATTCTGAGTCGGTAGAAACTACGGA
Source organism: Oscillatoria sp. (assembly GCA_011390515.1). Classification (GTDB taxonomy): domain Bacteria; phylum Cyanobacteriota; class Cyanobacteriia; order Cyanobacteriales; family Laspinemataceae; genus Laspinema. The sequence continues at coordinate 15,508 of JAABSJ010000063.1, read as the reverse complement.
GGCTGTGGAAATGACTTCTGTCTGTGCCGATCGCAAGGGTTGGGTACAGCCTAGGGTAATTCCAACGGCGATCGCTAAGGTAATGATGCGCTGAATCTTGGCAATATTTCCCTGGCGGTAGGGACTGTTGGGACTGGGTTTTTGAAACTCTAAATTCATTTTCAATCTCTCTACTTTCAATTAGTATTATCATAATTCAACTCTTACTTTTGTGCAAGCGTAACCCTGCTCATTCATCCCTTTGTTTCGATATCTGTCAATTTGGTATAGCAATCCTAAATGATTTGTAACATTTTTAGCTCCCCTCTCCCGTTCTGGGAGAGGGGTTGGGGGTGAGGGTCTTCCAGAACTGATTTAGGACTGCTATAGAATCGGAATGAGAGGGTGCAGCGTGAATTCACGGGGGATGGAATGCTGAATTTTCTCCATTTACTCGGGATGAATGGGGAGGGAAATCAAAAATTCCGTTCCCTTTCCGGGGATGGAAACGCATTCGAGTTGTCCGCGATGTTTTTCGACGATGATTTGATAGCTGATGGATAAGCCTAATCCGGTTCCGGCACCGACGGGTTTGGTGGTAAAAAATGGGTCAAATATTCTCTGTCTGACTTGCTCTGTCATGCCGGTGCCGTTGTCGGAAATTCTGATTTCAATGTAGTTTATCCCCTTGCGGGTTGTTTGAATTCGGATGTAAGGGGCATAATTTTTGGTGGCTATGGCTGCATCGGCTTCGGTCTCGGTGACACCGGGTAAAAGGGCCGGATTTTGGTTTGAGTTGTTTTTTTGTAGGGGTCGTTCTAAAGCATCGATCGCATTACTCAGCAGGTTCATAAACACTTGATTGAGTTCGCCTCCATAGCACTCGACCAGGGGCAATGGATCGTACTCTTTAATAATTTTAATTTCACCTCGTCCCGGTTTAGCTTTGAGGCGATTTTGTAAAATCAAGATAGTGCTATCGATGCCTTCATGGAGGTTAACCGATTTCATTTGAGATTCATCTAAACGGGAGAAGTTTCTCAAAGACAGGACGATTTCGCGGATGCGGTTGGCTCCGACTTTCATGGAAGATAAAAGTTTGGGAAGGTCATCAATGATAAATTCTAAGTCAATTTCTTCGATGAGTTCTTGGATTTCGGGGACGGGTTCTGCATAGTGGGTTTGATATAAGTCTAATAAATGAAGTAAATTTTGGATATATTCGTGGGCGGGTTCGATATTGCCATAGATGAAGCTAACGGGATTATTGATTTCGTGGGCGACTCCGGCTACCATTTGACCGAGGCTGGACATTTTTTCAGTTTGGATGAGTTGGGTTTGGGTTTTTTGCAGTTCTCGTAAGGTGTGTTGGAGTTGTTGGGCTTTTTCGCGGGCATGGCGGGCGGAGTCGGTGGCGCGGGTGTAGAGTTCAGCTTGGGAAATGGCGATCGCCACTTGATTGGCGATCGCTTTGAGGAGTAACAATTCGCGATCGGTCCATCGCCGTGGACCCTGACAATGACCACAACTGACTAAGCCAATTTCCCCATTCAGGGTTTGAATCGGTAACGCCACAAAGGCGTGATAACCCCATGCCGCTTGTAAGTTCTGGTAGTCGGAATTCCCGGTTTGGCTCACATCATCTACGCGAATGGTTTCCCGATTCAACAGTTTAGCCATTAGGCAACTCTGGGGATCCGTGGGATAGTACCCTAGAAGGCTGGTTAAGTCTGGGGTGTGCGATTCTTTGACCACTTCCCAGCAAGGGGACAGAGTAGGAGTTACGCAATTGTGAGAAGCGTTGGTGTTTCCCAACCCTTGCGGACGATACCAGATAAATAAACAGCGATCGACCTGCAACAAGGACCGGATTTCACTCACAGCAGTTTCCAGAATGGTATCAATTTCCAAGGAGTTGCGGATTTGGTCCGTGAGTCGGTTAATTAAGGCTTCTTGTTGGGCGAGTTTCCGATAGCGTAATTCCGATTTGCGTAATTTGGCCTCTGCTTGTTTGCGATCGGTGATATCGCTGGCGATGCCATCGATCCGCAGGGGATTCCCCTTGGCATCGCGCACTAACCGGGTGCGTTGCCGCAACCAGCGCACCTCCCCGGAAGGTCTCACAATTCGATATTCAAAGTCGGTACTGCCGGTTTCCAGGCTAGTTTTAAAGGTCAGATCGAGTACCGAGCGATCCTTAGGATAAATCACTTCCTGCCAGAGATTAAAGTTTGCAAAAAATTCGGAGGAAGGTCTTTCATAAATGGTTTCCACTGCCGGACTCAAATAGAGGATTTCTAAGGTGGTTCCAGAAACGGACCAGACGACATCATCAATGGACTGTAAGATGCCGTTGAGTCGTTCTTGGCTTTGATGTAATGCCTCGGCGACTAACTTCCGTTCCAGGGATTCCCGTTGCAATTGTTCCAAGGCTTGGCTTAACTCAAAGGTCCGATTTTGGACCCGAGTTTCTAATTCGTCATTGGCTCGTTGTAGGGCCTCTTCCATCCGCTTGCGTTCGGTGATATCGGCAATGGTTCCCACATAATCGCTCTGATTGCCGTTTTTGTCCACTTGGCAAACTGCTTGACCCCAAACCCATCGTTCGGTGCCATTTTCATGTAAAAATCGAAACTCAGATTGGAAGGGTAATTGTTCTTTTACAGACTGATTCCATTCCTGGAGTACGCGCTGGCGATCGCTCGGATGAATCGCCTCAAACCAATCTCCGGTTTTAGCTTGGTTTTCCGTGATTCCGGTAATTTGAGATAAGCGCTCATTCAAGTACAAAAACTCACCTGTTTGACTCATGCGGAAGATGCCCACTGGGGAAATCGATGCCAAGGTATGATAGCGATATTCGCTTTCGCGTAGGGCAGCTTCGGCTCGTTTTCGCTCGCGAATATCCTGGGCTAAACAGACGATCGCCTGAATAGAACCCCCTTGGTCTCGCATCACCGAGGCAGAAAAATAAACCGGGATAGTCTGCCCATCTTTACTTAAAAATTCCACTTCTTTTCGCCCGATTAAGCTATTGGCTATTCCGGCTTTAGTCGCCAATTCATCATAAGTGAGCTGGTCTTTCAAAAGTTTGCTGATAGACCGGCCTAACAGTTCAGTGTCGTCTTCATAACCTAGCAAAAATAAAGTTGCAAAATTAAAATCTCGAATAGTTCCATCGGGGTTTAAGACAATTAAAGCATCAATAAGGGATTTAAAAATATTATCAACATAATGCTTGGATACCGTTTTTTTCGTGAGTTCTTCTGCCATGCTATTAAAGGCATCGGCTAAAATGCCAATTTCGCTTCTACTGTTGATATGAACGCGGACATCTAACTTCCCTTGTCCGATAGCAATGGCTGCATTTTTGAGTTTAATAATCGGTTTGGCAATATTTTCGGCTAATAACAACCCCAAGCTCAGGGCTAAAAGCGCGATTAAAATAATTAAAATTACATTAAACAAGTTTGCTTGAGAAGTTTGGCTAATAATTAATCTCTGTTCTTCTTGCAGTTCGGCAAGTAATTTTGTAGTCTGATAATTTATCTTGACAATAAAAACCTCTTCCAGTTCTTCCAGTTCTTCCAGTTCTCTATAGGCATTCAAAATCCGTGGATTGATATTTTGATATTTTAATTGAATAATTTCTTGGGCAATTTTGTCAATTTCTTGGGTGAGGTGTTTCACCTCTTCCAGGAACTCTCGTTCCTCTCCAGTGTTTGGGGTGAGCTTGTCTAATTGAACGATCCATGTTTGTAGAGTTTGATAGGCTTCTTGATATTCCCTATATTCTCCCTCTACGAAACTAAGGGCATTGTTGCGGTTTTCACCCAAACGCTCTAGTTCTGATTGGAGTAAAGCGGAGGATGTCACTTCGGCGATCATCCGCAAAGATGTTACTTTTATTTCCTCTAGGGCAACAATCCTGGGTACTTTTTGAGTAGAAATCGTCTCAATTCTTCTATTGATATTTTGATTAGAACTGACATGAGTAATGCCCAGAAGAGCGACAACGGCTGTTAACCCCAAAAAGCTGGAAACCAATTTTGTTTGTAACTTCATCTTTTTTTGAACGAAGAATAAAAATAAAGGGAAATATACGAACCCTTAATCTAGGGATGAGGTCGATTGATGAATGGACCTAACTGGGGTCATGAATCGATCCGATAGAGGCAGGCGATCGCGGTAGGACCTCCCCCGGTAGACTCACCGGCAAGGCGCTTTTAGAGATTAACCCGGGTATAGCAGCACCAAGAGACAGCTTGCCGATCGCCTCTCCATTAGTTGTGATCCCGAAGAACTCCTCCCTCGATTTAGGACAGTCGCCTGGGAACCTGAAAAGGGGTTCATTCATACTCCCCGACTCAGAATGGGAGAGGTGGTTGGTGCTACCCTATTCTAAAGAGTTCCCGCTTGACCTGTTGGGTTGACTAGAATGTTTTTATTTCTTTCCAAACTGCTTCCCGTCTTCATTTACCCCCTCGGACTCAGTTGCTTATTGATGCTGGTGGCATTATTCACCCTCTGGAGACGTCCGAAATGGGCCTCGGTGGCGATCGCCTCGGCATTGGTAATATTACTCCTGAGCAGTAATGGATGGGTTGCCAACGGCATCGCCCAATCCCTGGAATGGCAGCATTTACCCTCTGGGGAACTCCCCAATGCAGCAGCAATTGTTGTATTAGGGGGCGGCATCAAACCGGCAATTTACCCTCGTCCCTGGGTGGATGTCAGTGAAGCGGGCGATCGCGTCCTGTATGGGGCCCAACTCTACAACCAAGGAAAAGCCCCTGTCGTTATTCTCTCCGGGGGTCGCATTGACTGGAAAGGCGGAGGCCCCCCGGAAGCCGAAGACATGGCCGAAATTGTAGCCGCAATGGGAGTCCCAACTTCCGCCATTCTCCTGGAACCCAATTCCCTGAATACTTATCAGAATGCGGTGGAAGTCCGCAAACTCCTAGAAGCGCGAAATATTGAAAAGCGCGTCTTACTCGTCACCTCCGCCACCCATACACCGCGATCGCTGCGGATCTTCCAGCGTCAAGGCATCGATGCCATTCCGGCACCCACGGATTTTCTCGTCTCCCAACAGGAACTCGACGAACTCTCCGAATCCTGGCAATCCGTCACCCTGAACATTCTCCCCGATGCCTATCGCCTCCAACAAACCACCCAATCTCTAAAAGAATATATTGGCACCGCGATCTATCGCCTCAGAGGTTGGCTGTAAAGCGGGCAATTGTCAGGATTTGCCGAAATTTGCCCCCCTCCCGGTCCTTTGAGGCAGATGCTAAAATCAAAAGCAGTTGTCCTAGGGCATCGGTACAATTTTAAATTCCAGGGACAAGAAACCGGGTTTCTAGCCCCAAGTCAGTTACGAATTGCCAAAAATTTTGTACAGAAACCCGGTTTCTAACCGTTGAAGTAGTCAAGCAATTGTAGGGTGGGCACTGCCCACCGTAGAGAAAGGTGGGCAATGCCCACCCTACGTTTACTCTAAAAAAAAGATTTAGGTAAAAATAATTATGATGCTTCCCAACGAGTTTCCCCAGAGTGCACCGATTCCCCAAGATGTGGCTCAAAACTTAGAATCGGCGAAAGTCACTCGGGAGTTTTATCACGAACTAGAACATCGTCAAGCCTTTGATGGATATTGCCAGTGGTACTATCAAACGGCAGAACGTCACCGCCAAGAGTTGAAAAAAATGCGGGGGGATATTAATATTATGGGCTGGTTTAACCGCCGAAAATCATAGGGGATGTTTTCAATTAGCAATTAGCAAGACCGCTAATTGCTAATCAGTCAGGGGAGTTCACACCGAATCAGTTGCGCTTTTATTCAATGGCTTCTATCTCATCTTCGCGGAAATGGGCTTTAAACTTTTTGTCAAATTGAACGTAGACTGGCAGATTAGCACTCACGGGTCTCCCCTGCCATTCCGTAACAATGCCGATGACTTCGCCTTCTTGACCCTTGACATCAAAGGGTTGATTGCGATGTTCGGGACTGTGGTAAACGATAACCGACTGTGTGATGCGGACGCGATCGCCAACTTTCATAGATCTCTGTTAATTCTAATGTTCTCTTCTCTGCCCCACTGCACGGACTAAAAGCGCAGGGTTTCAGTATCTTATCAAACAGCCTTTCCCTTTGGTCATTGGTCTTATGTCATTGGTCTTATGTCATTGGTCCTTGGTCCTTGGTCATTTGTCCTTGGTCCTTGGTCATTTGTCCTTGGTGGGTGGTCATTCATCCAAATGACAAATGACAAATGACAAATGACAAATGACATTGGGAAATTTATTCTTGTTCTTGTTGAAAGATTCTTTCCCGGAGTTGGGTGAGTCCTCCTGAGTCGATTTGCCACCAGGCGGCAAAACCGATCGCGGCACTGATTAGGGTGACGGAGACTAGGAGGGCGATGGTTTGCTTGCGGGTTAATCCGGTGCGATCGCCTTTGGACTGGCGGCGAGTTCCCGGGGAGGGGTCTTCGTCTTCCTCGTCATAAAGGAGGGCCTTGGACGCATCGGAGAGTTCATCCTCGGATAATCCCGTGGGTGGGAGTTGATTCGGGTCGAACAGGACCAGTTTTTCCGGGGAGATGCGGCAATAGCTGAGGACGACGGAAACGTTATCATGGCCATTTTTTTCATTGGCCAAGTCTACCCACCATTGGGCCGCTGTTTCCACGGAAATTGCCCCGCTAAACAGATCATGGGCGCAATCGGACCAAAACTGCTCGACGCGATCATTATCGCTTAATCCGTCGGAACAGAGGAGCAGCAACCCATCTTCTTCTAGGACAAATCGCTGAATTTGGGGCCGCAATAAGTCCCCTTCCCGGGTTCCGAGGGCTTGGGTGAGGGCCCCTCCGTCCCGTCTGCGCACGGATTGGGAATAAGGGGCGCGACCGAGGCGGACCTCACGGGAGGCGACATCATCATCTACGGTGAGTTGTTGACAATAGTGGGGAGTAATCCAATAGGCGCGACTATCCCCAATCTGAACCACATAGAGTTCATGGGCGTTGGCAAATTCTTGACCCGTGGGGGTGGTGACTTTCTGGGGGAGTTGCAGGGTCATGACTAGGGTGGTCCCCATGCGCTGGCGGGACGCCCGTCCTTGTTTGTCATTTTGGGCGGCGATCGTGTTGTTAACGACGCGGACAATGGCCTCTAGTTGTTCGCTGACGACTTCGGGCATGGCGAGACCCGGTTCTTCAGAAATTTCCCGCATCAGGGCTTGGAGGGGCAGTTTGAGGGCTTGGACGGCCAGTTGACTGGCGACTTCCCCCCCTTCATGTCCTCCGACGCCATCACAGACTACGGCGAAGTGATTGAGGAGGGGATGGGTATGGGGTTTATCGGTTTGGGCGATGTCGTTGAGGGTGGGATAGCAGGAATCTTCGTTATGGTGGCGATTGGGTCCTGAGTCGCTGACTCCGGCGACGCGCAGACGCAGGGGTAATTGGGCGGTGAGTTCGAGGAGGAGTTGGTTGACTTGGGGGGCGATCGCCTTTAAGTCGGCATTGGGACGGCGCATTTGTTTGCCAATTTCTTGGAGGCGATCGCCCACTGGGGCGGCCACTTTTCCCGCCCAAGTTAACCAGTGATAGCCTAAATCTTGTAAGTCCGGTTGGGTAATTAAACTGGCATCGCCATAGAGTTCGCGCAACCAGACTCGCGATCCCTGGACCCGGATATTATCGGCTTTGAGTAAACTGGAAGCAACGCCTAATTCGAGTAAGGGGGTCCAGAGTTCCAGAATTTGCCATAACCAATAGACTTGGCGGACTGGAGGGGTCTGGGGCCAAAGTTCCAACATTCCCGGATAGAGGGTGGCGGTGTTGCCATCGACGGGGACATTATCGAGTAACAACAAATTGGCGGCATTGGGTCCTTCTCCGAGGGGACAAAACCCATAGACCTCGGGAATATGAAGGCGATGGGGATATAATTTAAGGTAGGCTAGAATCGCCTCGGGTATGGTTTCTGGAACGAAGGGGGGCGAGGCGGGTTGCGTATCGAGCCAAATTTGGGGACTGACCACAAGGTAGCGATCGCCGATGAGTTCGCCAATGGGATAGCCTGCTGCTGCGGAACCCACCGCCCACAAGTAGCGATACAGCAAGGGGGTTTGACAAGCATCACAGAACCGATTTCCCACGGGGTTTTCGGGCTGGGTACAGGTTGGATTCGGACAATAGAGTGGCTCAGAACTGCTCATAATCTCTGCGTGCAATGACAGTATGAAAAGAAGTCGATCGTTCCTGGCGATCGGTCCAAAGCCAGCCTACACTGGTTGTAGCTACTCCAAATAGCCTCGACAGTTACAGTGCCGCCAGTCGGGGAACGCCAATCGGAAGATTTTAGGGACTGGATGGACCCGGGGTCGGTGGATTGGCGAGGAAGACCCCATTAATTTTATCCCGAACCTCGTCCAATCGGCGATCGCGACTGGAACACAATCTCGTAATCTATCTTAACCTTGGAAGAAGACGCTATGGCATTTGACCCCATCTCTGCCATTCTCCTGTTTTTCAGCCAGCTTAATCCGGCAATTTTATGGTTAGCTGTTGGCATCATTCTCTGTGTGATGGAACTGGTTCTCCCCACTGCCTTTGTGGAATTTCTGCCCGGAGTCAGTGCTTTAATTGTGGCCGGACTCTCCTTATTTATCCCGAATTTTTTCATTCAGGTGCTGTTATGGGTGGCACTCTCTGCTGCCTTTATTCTGCTGTCTAGGCGGTTTTTATCTAAACAAAAAGTACCCAAGTCCTTAGCGGATGCACAGGAGGCGCAAACCTTAACGGCAATTCCTCCGGGAGAGGCGGGACGGGTGATCTACGATGGGAACTCTTGGCGGGCTAAATGTTCGGATCCCGAACAGGCGATCGCCCCCCATCAACCTGTCTTTGTTGTCGGACGCCAAGGAAATACCTTGATTGTCATTCCCGAGCATCTGTTACAGTCATAAACTTAATTGATTCAGAGGTGATTGGGTTAACTTGATGGTTACCTTTTTCCCTGATTCGATGGTTTCAATTTGAGCCAGATTCAGATTTAACTTGGAGGTTTACGGTGGAACAATTCATCTTTATTATATTTTTGGCCCTTGGGGGTTCTGCCCTAGCCGGTAGTGTCAAAATTATCAATCAAGGCAATGAAGCCTTGGTTGAAACCCTGGGAAAATATAACGGCAGAAAGTTAGAACCGGGACTGCGATTACTCACCCCCTTTCTGGACAAAGTTGTTTACAAAGGAACGATTCGGGAAAAAGTCTTAGACATCCCGCCTCAACAATGTATTACTCGGGATAACGTTTCGATTAGTGTGGATGCAGTGGTCTACTGGCGGATTATGGACATGGAAAAAGCCTACTATAAAGTAGAAAATCTCCAGTCTGCAATGGTCAACCTAGTTTTAACTCAAATTCGGTCAGAAATGGGTAAGCTGGAACTGGACCAAACCTTTACCGCCCGGTCCGAAATTAACGAACTTTTATTGCGAGAATTAGATGTTTCTACGGACCCCTGGGGGGTGAAAGTTACCCGGGTAGAATTGCGGGATATTGTCCCTTCTAAAGCGGTGCAAGATTCGATGGAATTGCAAATGGCAGCGGAACGTCGCAAACGGGCGGCAATTTTAACCTCTGAAGGGGAAAAGGAAGCAGCAGTTAATAATGCCCGAGGCAAGGCTGAGGCGCACGTTTTAGATGCGGAAGCGCGTCAAAAAGCAGTTATTTTGGACGCTGAAGCGCAACAAAAGACCATTGTTTTAAAAGCGCAAGCGGTGCGCCAAGAGCAAGTTTTGAAAGCGCAAGCGACGGCAGAAGCGCTGCAAATTATCGCAAAAACCCTCAAAACTGACCCGGAAGCTCGCGAATCTTTACAGTTTTTAGTGGCTCAACAATACATGGAAATGGGGTTGAAAATTGGCGCGAGTGACAGCAGTAAAGTGATGTTTATGGACCCGCGCACGATTCCCGCTACCTTGGAAGGAATGCGATCGATTGTTAGCGACCAAGAACGGTAAGGAACGACTGAAGTCGTTACTACGAACATCGGAAAGAGAACGACTGAAGTCGTTACTACGAACATAGGAAAGAGAACGACTGAAGTCGTTACTACGAACTAAGAAGTTAAAACTCCCTGTTTGTAGTAACGACTTCAGTCGTTATCCCCAAGAGTTCAATTTAAACCCCGCCATTTTGTTGCAATAGATGACATTTATTGCAAAGTCCAAAAAACTCTAAGGTATGGTAAAATATCTTAAATTGGTGAGCCTTTTGGAGTTCCACTTCTAACTGATGAACCGGACATTCATCGAGGGGGATGGATATGCCACATTGTAAACAAGTCAGGTGGTGCCGGTCCTGCTTGAGGCAACTATAAAGGGACTCGCCATTTGCCAAGGTCCGCACCTGGACGACTCCTTCCAACTTCAACGCTTCCAAGGCGCGATAGACGGTTGCCAGACTGACGCTTTGGTTGCGATGGCGCAACTCGACATAAATATCCTGGGCCGAAATGGAGTCGTTGAGGGTTTTGAGGAAATTGAGAATACGTTCTTGAGACCGGGTGCGTTTGACTGTCATGGGATTAGATTAACATCTACATGGGTTCGTCTGGCCTACATTTCTGAAGTTAGACGAGGTTGAGGGTTTGAAAAAAGCCCGGGTGTCAGTTTGGGGATTAAAATATAAGGATGCTGTGGCATCTAATGGCATTATCACCAGAAGTTAGGGCGGATTGTTGTGACTTTAAAGAAATATCAGGCTCATATCTATGTTACTCTGCGGCCTTCGGTTTTGGATCCGGCAGGGACTGCTGTGGAGTCGGGACTGCAAAAAATGGGCGATCGCAATGTGGAGGGGGTCCGCATTGGCAAATATGTGGAATTGACGATTACTTCGGAATCCCCTGAAGCAGCAACCCAACAACTCGATCGCATCTGTGACCAACTTTTAGCCAATCCGGTGATTGAAAACTATCGGTTTGAGTTGGTGGAAGTGGCAACCATGATGAAGGCGGGGGCATAATCCTATGAAATTTGGAGTTGTCGTGTTTCCGGGTTCCAATTGCGATCGCGATGTGGCGTATGTCACCCAAGGATTGCTCGATCGTCCCACCCGGTTAGTCTGGCATCAGGAGACGGATATCTCGGATTTGGATGTGGTGGTGTTACCCGGAGGGTTCAGCTACGGGGATTATTTACGCTGTGGGGCGATCGCCCAATTTTCCCCCGTCATGCCGGAAATTATCAAACACGCCGAACAGGGTAAATTAGTCCTGGGAATTTGTAATGGATTCCAAGTCTTAACCGAAGCGGGACTGCTACCGGGGGCCTTAATTAGAAATCGCGACTTGCACTTTATCTGCGATCGCGTCCCGATGAAGGTGGAAAATACCCGTCTGCCTTGGACTTCTCAATACCAATCCGGGGAAATCATCACCCTACCGATCGCCCACGGGGAGGGCCGCTACTATGCCGATGCGGATACCCTCGCCCAACTGGAAGACAATGGACAGGTGGTGTTTCGCTATTGCAGTCCGCAAGGGGAGAGTAACCCGGAAAGTAATCCCAATGGGTCATTAAATCAGATTGCTGGAATCTGTAATTCCCGAGGGAATGTTCTGGGGATGATGCCCCATCCTGAACGGGCATCGGACCCGATGTTAGGGGATACCGATGGGATGAAATTGTTTGAAAGTGTGTTAACTGCTGCGATCGCAGGCGTCCGATAATGCTTTGGAGTTAGAAGAGGACCTCTCCCCCCTGCCCCCCTCCCCTACGAGGGGAGGGGGGTTAAGAGAAATCAGGGTGGTTAGGTCTTCTTTTTCGGGTGTCGGTGCTGTATCGGTCAGAAACCCGGTTTCTTGTCCCTTGGGTATCAACACTATACTGATACTCTAAATTAGAAAAACAATTCCCATAATGCTACCAATGGAAATGGGATCTCAATTGCGATAAGCTAAGATTGAATTTCCCCGCGACAGGAATAGGGAAGGGGTTGCATTGGGAACGGGCGAAAAAATAGGATTATCAACGTCAGGGTTACGGGGAAACGAATTCACCACTGATTGAATCGTGAAACGAACCCAGGAAAACCCAGTTGTTCAGACTAAAGAAGGGAGGGAGATCGTGAGGTCACCTAAATTAATGGGATGGGTGTTAGCGTTGTCTGTGATGATAACACCTCAGTTAGCCGTTGGACAATCTATTGACGAACTCTCGCAACAAGGCAATACTGCATTTACTGCGGGAAATTATGCCCAAGCGGAACAGATTTGGCGTCAGGTTGTGTCGCAGGATGCGAATAATCCAGCGGCTCATATTTGGTTAGGGTTATCCTTATTTTATCAGGATAAGGTGGAGGAGGCGATCGCCCAGTATCGGCAAGCGTTGGCATTGGATCCGAATAATGCCAGTGCGTATAATAATTTGGGAAATGCCTACACCGATCGCCAACAACATGAGGAGGCGATCGCTGCTTATGAACAAGCGTTACGCCTGAATCCGGATCAAGCTCAGACCTATTTTAACCTAGGGGTTGCCCTTACTGCGGTGAGGCGAGGAGATGAGGCAATTGCGGCGTATCGTCGCGCCGTCGCCCTGGATCCCAATGATGCGGAAGCGCAGGTGAAAATTGCCAATTTGCTAGTTCGGCAGAATCAGTTAGATGAGGCAGTGGCGGCGTATCGGAGGGCGATCGGGCTGAATGCGAATGATGTGGAGGCACATCTGAATTTGGGGTTAGCGTTAGCGCGTCAGGATAAAGTGGATGAGGCGATCGCCGCTTATCGGCAAGCGCTGAATATCAATCCCAATCTCGCCGAAGTGCATAATAATTTGGGGGTGATGTTGCGACGGCAGAACAACTTAGAGGAAGCGACTGCGGCGTATGAACGGGCGATCGCTATCTCACCGAATCTGGCTACAGCATATAATGGGTTAGCCGCAGTATATCGCGAACAGGGCAACCTCGACGAGGCAATTGCCACCTATCGCCGTGCATTAGCCCTCCCGGATCGACCGGCAAATCCAGCCAGTGCTCATACTTTAGCCCATAATGGATTAGGGCTAACCCTGAAGCAACAAGGCAACATTGCGGAGGCGATCGAGCAATTCCAACGGGCGATCGAACTCTCCCCCAATTACGCCCCCGCGCAATACAATCTCACTCAAGCCCAACAGCAAGCAAATTAATTCACCCAAGAGGACGCGGCATTCCCGCGTCCTCTTGAACGGGTAAGATTTCCCTATTTTAACTCAAAAGCCGGAATATAGGACGGCGCAAGCCAGCCGACTTGTTCTAGCAAAGATGCTCGATCCCAATACAATCGTTCATAAGCAATTTTGCCATCCCGAAATCCAACGATAATCACAATTAGAAACTCCACTTTTTTGTGTGTAATCGGAATATTGGGCAGCAGAAAAATATCCTGTGAATGAGTAAAAGAAAAGAATTGCTCATCGACTATTTGGGTTTCCCCCACGGTTCGAGAAATTAATTCTCCGTGAGTATCTGGGGGTAATTTGCCGATGAAGTAATTGGCATAAAAGTTTTCAATTTCTGCTTTACCTGATGCCATCGTAGAAAGAGGAATGAGATGGACATAAGCATCCTCTGTCATGGTTTCTAGGGCTGCTTTAACATCGTGGCTGAAAAATTCAGCCCCTTGATGAGCTTCCCAAATTTCTACTAAGTTGGGGTTGGGGTTTATGGAAGATAAAGATGTCGTTTCCATCAGTTTATCGTTTAAAGGTTAGGATGGCGATCGCTAGAGTTTTCGGGGCAGGATTCGGCAAATAGGACAGGAAACCGGGAGGTATTCCAACCAATTAATCATCCAAATCCAATGATTAAGCACCTAACAAGACTGTATTAGCCCGCGCAGGCGGGCTTCGTCTGTATAGCCCCACCCTTGAGGGTGCGGGTTTTTATCAAGTTTAAAACCAGATTCCGTCTGATGCCCCGTGACGATCGCCAATATTTTCCATCAAGAACAGCTTAAACCAAAAGAAGGGCGATTTTAAATCTATCTTTTGGTAGAGATTATCGACATCAATTAACATTTCGAGGTGTTGAGAAATATTAATAAAAGTTACAAAAACAGAGCCTAATGCTTCTCAAACTGGCTCAGAGGAGATATAGCATTCCTTGCAGGATTTGTAACATTTTCATCTCCCCTCTCCCTTTCTGGGAGAGGGGTTGGGGGTGAGGGTCTTCCACAACGGCACCTCATGGCTGCTATAGAAATGGCAAAACGAATCCGGTCCTCTGTATTGGGAAAAGGAGCGAGGCCGATCGCCTGGAAACATTTACGTTAAAATAACGGCTATAACGCGATACATCGGTTTTTTTAGATACCGTTGTCCCTCTCCGCTTGATGATTTTACAACTAAAAAAATGAAAAATCAACCTTTAAAATTCATGGAGTACCGAATCAATGCAGACTGAAAATGAACAACCGATTATTTATGAGGCCAAAATTTCTTATGTTTTGATGCTGGCAACAGTAGCTGCTTTAGGAGGATTTTTGTTTGGCTTTGATACGGCAGTAATTAATGGTGCCGTTGGTGCATTAGGAGTCTCATTTCAAGCCAATAGCTTCCAAGTGGGATTAGCGGTTTCCTCCGCCTTACTGGGGTCGGCTGCGGGAGCTTTTTTCGCCGGACAAATTGCCGATCGCTACGGTCGAGTTAAAACAATGGTGGTGGCGGCAGGTTTCTTTTTAATTAGTGCGATCGGTTCGGGGATTGCCGTCTCCATCGCCGATTTTATGATGTGGCGATTACTCGGTGGCATCGCAGTCGGTGCAGCGAGTGTAATTGCTCCGGCTTACATTGCCGAAGTCTCACCGGCACATTTGCGGGGACGACTCGGTTCTCTCCAGCAACTCGCCATTGTCACCGGCATTTTTGTCGCCTTGCTCTCTAACTATTTTATTGCCACTGGAGCAGGTTCTGCAATCTCACCGTTCTGGTTTGGAGTACCCGCTTGGCGGTGGATGTTTTGGACTGAAATTCCCCCGGCTCTCATCTACGGACTGGGTGCATTAAGAATTCCCGAATCCCCCCGATATTTAGTCGCGCAAGGGCGAGAAGCGGAAGCCACTCCGATTTTGGCAAAGGCGATCGGAGGGGATGTGGCGGCGAAAATTCGGGAGATTCGAGACAGTGTATTTCAGGACCATAAACCTCGGTTGTCGGATATCTTCGGCAGGAGTGGATTACTTCCCATTGTCTGGATTGGAATCGGTGTCTCGGTTCTCCAGCAGTTGGTGGGGATTAACGTCATTTTCTATTACAGCAGTGTATTATGGCAGGCTGTGGGCTTTTCTGAGGCGGATTCCCTGTGGATTACGGTGATTACCAGTGTCACCAATATTGTCACGACTTTAGTGGCGATCGCCTTTGTGGATAAATTTGGCCGCAAACCGCTGTTGATTGTCGGTTCCATTGGCATGATGCTCACCCTCGGAACCCTCGCCACTGTCTTCGGGAACGCGCCTCTGGATGC
>JAABSJ010000062.1 GCA_011390515.1 Oscillatoria sp. | reverse complement strand
ATGCCGCAGGGAATCCCGATTTAAGCGATAGCGCGGGAACGATCGCACTTTTAGCCGCTAACTTCTACGTCTTTTGCTTCGGCTTCTCGTGGGGTCCCGTCACCTGGGTATTACTGGGAGAAATGTTTAACAATCGGATTCGCGGATCGGCCCTATCCGTCGCTGCTGCGGCACAATGGATTGCTAACTTTGCGGTTTCTACAACCTTTCCAGTGCTCAAAGATATTGGATTGGGCTTTGCTTACGGCTTATATACAACTGCTGCGGCAATTTCCCTGTTCTTTGTCCTGTTCCTGATTAAGGAAACCAAGGGTCGAGAATTGGAAGATATGCAGTAGTATCAACGGGGAGGGTTAACATTCGCCACCCTTGGAAACTCTACGGCAGGTCAACCTTCCCCCATGCGGGGAACCTGTTTTATCTATTAAGGAGTGCGAGCATCTTGCTCGCTATTATCCTAGCTATTAAGGAGTGCGAGCATCTTGCTCGCTATTATTAATAAATAGCGAGCAAGATGCTCGCACTCCAAAAGAATGCACCCCAAAAGAATGGTTTCCGGACTTGAATTTTTAGGCGATCGCATCCTGAATCGGCACCACTTTCCTTGTTCCTGCTGCCTTCACCAACGCCTGAAAAATCCGCTGATGAGAGATATCCTCCGGGGACAATTCGGGATGCCACTGGACGGCGATCGCAAAGGAACAGTGTTGATGTTCCACCGCCTCAATCACATAATCCCCCACCGACTCCGCCACCACCCGCCAACCCGGGGCTAAATTTCTCACCGATTGATGATGCCAAGACACCACCTCAATCTCAGATTTCCCCACAATTCCACCTAACCGACTACTTGGCAGAATTTTCACCGGATGCTTGGCTGGATAAATATGACCCGGTGCCGGAACTAACCGATGTGGAACCTGCATCCCATACTCATCGGGAACATGAGTCACCAAAGTTCCCCCACAGGCAACGATCGCCACCTCCATGCCGCGACAAATCCCCAAAAACGGCACATCTTTTTCCAAGCACAACCGCGCTAATGTGAGTTCAAATTCATCCCGTTCTGAGTCAATATTATAAATACTCGGATGAGACGCCCCCTGATAAACACTTGGGTCAATATCCCCACCCCCTGATAATATTAACCCATCGATCCGGTCCAAAACTTCAGCCGGATTGGGTTCTCCCGGGGGTAACAGTACCGGAATTCCACCTGCGGCGCGGACTGCATCAACGTAACTCGCGGCGAGGGAAAACGCGGTGACCCCGTTTCTGCCATAAGTGCTAATGCCAATCAGAGGTGCTTTCAGAGATTTAGTCATAACAGGAGAGTAGCAACGTAGGAGGGTATGAAAGAATCTCCTTTTATCTTCACCGTTTTAAGTAAAAAAGCAGTATAAAAAATTGCAATTTAATCCAATGGAATAAACAGTCCATTCTTCTCCTCGTGATTCGCTTGCCACCACCAGAAACCCGTTGGGTCTCCTATTTTCAACCCCGGGGTTCTGGATTGACATCAAGAGGAGGGTCGGGGGCGAGCAGATCAACCGGGGATAGTTGATCCGTCTATTTTTGTAGTTTACCCAAAAAAAAGCAGGCGATCGCCATCATTCAGAAAAAAAATTAAATCGCCATGATTAGCATCTTTGAAGGAACAATATCATCGGCAGTGAAAGGGCAATCTAGCCCTGTCAAGGTGATAAATTTAATGACGAAAAATCGTTATTTCTTGTAGGGGCGCAATGCTTGCGCCCCAGGGGCGCAATGCTTGCGCCCCTACAAATCAATACACCTTGACAGGGCTAAAGGTCAATCTTAGCAAGATGCTGGCTTTCTCTATAACTAATTTAGACCCACTGTGGAGATTCTCCCTCGGTGCAGCCAGTTTTGCAGCAGGTTTGGTAAACTCAATTATATGCGATCGCCTTGCTCATCTGGTCCAGTCAAACTCTAGGGATAACCACACTGAAAACATTGGAAAGCGCACCCGATTCAGCACCCCTTAGTCCGAGTCTCCAACCCAGGGACCTGTCATGGCCCTTTTGGTTGGCGATGCCTCTGTACCCTTATGGCAGAAGGCGCACCCTCTGTCAAGAAGTGGTCAAAGATACCCTCTGGACTTTTGAGCAGATTCAGGGCATTCTCTATGTCGTGGTTCCCATTCGCATGACGGTGGTCAAATTGGAACGGGGGGGATTATTGGTCTATGCACCGATCGCCCCAACGCCAGAATGTGTGAGGCAAGTTCAGGCATTAGAATCTCAACATGGTCCGGTTAAATATATTATCCTACCCACGGTTTCCGGACTGGAACATAAGGTGTTTGTCGGTCCGTTTGCGCGACGGTTTCCCTTGGCGCAGGTGTTTGTCGCGCCCTCTCAATGGAGTTTTCCCCTCAATTTGCCCTTGAGTTGGTTAGGGTTGCCGCCACGACGCACCCAAGTGTTACCCCAGGATAGCAGCAAAGTCCCCTTTGCCGATGAGTTTGACTATGAAATTCTGGGTCCGATTGATTTGAAATTGGGACGATTTGGGGAAGTGGCATTTTTCCATAGATCATCGCGATCGCTGTTAGTCACGGATTCTGTGCTATCTATCCCCGAAGACCCTCCGGCAGTCGTTGAACTTGACCCTTATCCCCTGCTGTTTCATGCCCGGGATAATGCTGCCGATGTTCGGTCAGATACACCAGCAAATCGTCGTC
>JAABSJ010000061.1 GCA_011390515.1 Oscillatoria sp. | reverse complement strand
AACGACTGAAGTCGTTACTACGAACCCGGAAACGACTGAAGTCGTTACTACGAACAAAAGAAGATAACGACTGAAGTCGTTACTACGAACAATTTTCTCCACTTCTTATTGCGGTCTATCAAAGCGCCGCATTAAATAGGCTACGCCGAAATCGCCATTGGGGTGTTGTTCTAGAACTTCTGCGAGTTGGAAGACCATTTCCGCCACGTCTGGACCTAATTTGTCGATGGTGGCATCCCGTTCTTTTTCTGATTGCAGGACCGATCGCACTCGGGCTTGCCATTCCCCCGAAAAAATTTGTTCTAGGCTATCATGGAGTTCTAGTTCTTCGAGGATTTCCCATTCCCCGCGATCGCACCAGAACCCGCCGCAACTGGGACAGCGTTCCACATAAAACGGGTTTTTTGCCATCACTTTGGAACGGGAAAGGTAGCGATTACATTCGGGACATAATCCCGCTTTCATATCCGTTTCAGGGGGAACGAAGTCTCTGCCGACTTCGCGAGTCACGTAGGTTGCGGGAACCATCTGCCGACGTTGCTGCGATCGCCAGGGTTCGTAGTCGGTTGAGGAAATCCAACTGCCTTGACATTCCACGCAGTGCTTGACGGGGAGATCCCCGGACAAAAATCCATCAACTAGGGTCTCATTCTTATCTTTTGGGCATTGCATTGCTGTTTCTTTCCCGGTTACACCTTCAAAAATGGGACTTGGAATGAATTCGGGCTAGATACTCCCGGATGGGCGATCGCCAAGGAAGGATCTTAACCCAGGCCCCTGAAACTCAATTCGGGGCGGGGATCGACAAAATGGCCTCGCAGTAGCCGATGCAACTCTTAAGGCGATCGCGGATCTCAGACCAACGTCGCTCAAGGGTCTCCGGTTGTCGGGCCGAACCTAAAAACATCACGTCATTTACCAATAACCGGATCTGCTTATGCAGTTCCGTTTGAAACGACTGCACCAGGGACACCATACTCGGGTCTAGCTCATCCATCCCTAAGCTCAAGATTTGCGCCTGAAAAAATTGTTGCATTTCAAGTGTACTGGCTCGCACCGTCCCTTGGTCAGGATTCGGCCCATTCACCATTTCGGCTAATTGGCTGAGTGCTTGCATCAAATTTTGATAACACTGGGCATGAGGATCCGGCAGCATAAGTTGAAGAAATTTGTCTATATTAATAAAGTAGGCAATCCGTACAATTTAATAAAACTTTAACTTAGATATAAATTGCAAGCCTGAGCGATGCAGAGTGTATTGCCCGGTGTGAATAGCTTGGGGATTTACAAATTTCCGGCCCACCTCGCAATCGGGACCCTGCACCCTCAGCTATGAGCTTCCTCATTTCCGGGCTTTCTGTATCTGAAGATACAATAAATGCCCTAAAATTGATAAATCTTCTCAAGTCCACCCCATTGTTAATCCCTCAGACAGTCTTATGATAATGAACCCCGTTGCTCCAACCTGCTCCTTTGATGTCGAGATTCCCGAATGGCTGCAAACCTGCTTAATCTCCTATAACGACTCTCCAGACTCAGCCTATCCCGACCTATCCCAGAACGATAACTCCCTAATCTGTCGCGCCTTTGAATTTGCCTATCAACTTCATGAATGTCAGCGGCGCAAATCCGGCGAACCTTATATCATCCATCCGATCGCCGTTGCCGGACTCCTGCGGGAACTCGGTGGCAGCAGCGCCATGATTGCTGCTGGGTTTTTGCATGATGTCGTCGAAGATACCGAAGTTACCCTCGAAGAAATCGAAGAACGCTTCGGGGAAGAAGTCCGCCAACTGGTCGAAGGCGTCACCAAACTCTCCAAATTTAACTTCTCCAGCAAAACCGAACGGCAAGCAGAGAACTTCCGCAGGATGTTTCTGGCAATGGCCAAAGATATCCGAGTGATCGTGGTGAAACTGGCCGATCGCCTCCATAATATGCGAACCCTAGAGTCCCTCGCCGATGTTAAGCGTCAGCGCATCGCCCTGGAAACCCGCGAAATCTTTGCACCCCTAGCCAATCGCCTGGGGATCGGTCGGTTTAAATGGGAACTCGAAGACCTATCTTTTAAATATCTCGAACCCGACTCCTACCGCCAGATGCAGGATCTCGTCGCTGAAAAACGGATCGACCGCGAAACCCGCCTGAATAAAGTCACCGAAACCCTGCGACTGCGCCTAGAAGAACTGGGGATCGGTTGCACCGAAGTCAGCGGACGTCCCAAGCATCTGTACGGGATCTATCAAAAAATGCAGCGCCAGAACAAAAAATTTGAAGAAATATACGACGTAGCAGCGGTGAGAATTCTCGTCCAAAAAAGCGAAGAATGCTACCGCGCCCTGGCGATCGCTCATGATGCCTTCCGTCCCCTACCCGGTCGATTCAAAGACTATATCGGCCTCCCCAAACCCAACCGCTATCAATCCTTGCATACCGTCGTCCTCGGACCGACAGGCAGGCCCATTGAAGTGCAAATCCGCACCGTCGAAATGCATCACGTTGCCGAGTACGGGATCGCCGCCCACTGGAAATATAAAGAAGCCGGATCCAGTTACAGTAAACTCAATAACGATGATGAGAAATTCACCTGGTTACGGCAGCTATTGGAATGGCAAAGTGACCTCAAAGATGCTCAAGAGTATCTGGAAAATGTTAAGGATAATTTATTTGATGAAGATGTCTATGTCTTCACCCCTCAAGGCGATTTAATCTCCCTCAAACAAGGAGCAACCCCGGTCGATTTTGCCTATAGAATTCATACCGAAGTTGGCAACCATTGTGCCGGTGCACGAGTGAATGAGCGACTGGTTACCTTGGATACTCCCTTAAATAATGGGGATATCGTCGAGATTCTCACCCAGAAAAGTAGTCACCCCAGTTTAGATTGGCTGAATTTCGCCATTACCACCACGGCGAAAACCCGAATTCGCCAGTGGTACAAGCGATCGCATCGGGATGAGAATGTCCAACGGGGTCGGGATATGTTGGAAAAAGAATTGGGCAAAAATGGATTTGAATCCTTGCTCAAATCGGAACAAATGCTGCAAGTGGCTCAACGCTGCAATTACCACAGTGTGGAGGATTTACTCGCCGCAGTCGGCTATGGAGAACTCACTATCAATCAAGTGGTCCATCGCCTCCGGGGTGAAATCACCGATCGCCAAACCTTGGCCCAGACTCAGCCCTTGTTACTACCCGGAGTCACCGTCAGGGCCTCTCTTCCCCCAGCACAGACGAAAGGGAAACACCCGATCGCCGGAGTGGAGGGATTGGTTTATCACCTGGCGCGATGTTGTACACCGATCCCCGGAGAAGCCATTATTGGGATTGTCACCCGGGGCGATCGAGGCATTTCCATTCACCGCCAAGGCTGTTCCAACGTGGAAGGGATTCCCGGCGATCGCCTGGTCCCCGTCAACTGGAATCCCACGGATTGCGCCGAGGGCCGTCCTCAAAGCTATCCTGTTGAGATTTCCATCGAAGTGCTCGATCGCGTTGGGGTTCTAAATGACATTTTGTCTCGATTGAAAGATAACAATGTCAACGTCCGCAGCGCCAACGTGAAAACCTACATGGGTAAACCGGCAACCATCGAACTGGGGATCGATATTTGCGATCGGCACCAACTCGAACGCACCTTTAACCAAATTCGCCAAATCAGCGACGTGCTGAATCTGCGACGCCTGAGCAATGCTGCTGATTAAGGTCATTTGTCATTTGTCATTTGTCATTTGTCATTTGTCATTTGTCATTTGTTATTTGTCAAGGGACCAAGGACCAAGGACCAATGACCAAGGACCAAGGACCAATGACAAATGACCAAGGTCATTCAGCCCTAATCCCTTGGCCGATCGCGCGATCGATTAACTCGCATCCTTGCGCCACTGACTCCACTCGGGCTAACTGATCCCGGAGTTCTCCGGCACCGTAAAACCCTTTCACATACCAGGTCAAATGCTTTCGCGCCTGTTGGACTCCGCGATCGCCTTTGTACTCCCACAACCCTCGTAAATGCTCCTTCGCACATTCCAATCGCTGAATGGGAGTGGGTGCAGATAACTCCTCCCCAGTTTTCAGGAAATGGTCAATCTCTCCCACTAAAAACGGATACCCCAAGGTCCCCCGGGAACACATTACCCCATCGGCCCCAGTTTCCTCCAAACAGCGCACTGCCATTTCCACCGAAAAAATATCCCCATTCCCAATCACCGGAATCGACAGCACCTCCTTAACTCGTCGAATCCACTCCCACTTGGCACTGCCATGATATCCTTGGTCCCGAGTCCGACCATGAATGGTAATCATCGCCGCCCCCGCATCCTCCATTCCCTTGGCAAAGTCAAGGATATTAATCTCCTGATCGGACCAACCAATGCGGGTTTTCACCGTCACCGGGACCGATACCGCTTTGACGACTGCACGGACGATCGCCTCAGCAGTTTTGGGGTCCCGTAACAACGAAGAACCCCCGCCATTTTTGGTAATTTTATTCACCGGGCAGCCCATATTAATATCAATGGTATCCGCCCCTTCTGCCACCGCCATCTCTGCCGCCTCCGCTAAGAAATCTGGGCGACAGTCAAACAGTTGAATACTAATCGGTCGTTCATTGGGGTCCACTTCCATAATTTTGGGGACTTCCCGCAGATAGCGCAAACTGCTCGCTTGCACCATTTCCGTGTACATCATCGAATCCGGTGCATAGCGACGCACTAGACGCCGAAAGACTAAATCTGTCACGCCAGATAAGGGGGATTGCAAGACGCGACTTTTAACCGTAACCTGACCAATTTTAAGGGGGGTTGCAAGTTTTTTTTGCAATTCAGGAGAAAGAACGGGCATTGTTGAATTCCGGGTTGTAACAATTGGTTTGAAAGGAACACAGGGGTGATTGGGTCTTTAGGGAACTCCAAAAAATAAAATCTCCAAAACGTTCGTTCGTAGATCAACGGACTAGCCCCGTCAATGTAGGGGCGCAATGCTTGCGCCCCTGGGGCGCAAGCATTTACTCCGACACATACCTTCCTTTCAGTTGAACGTTTGGAGGATTTATATTTTGCAATCCCCTTATCGTTTGCCGAACAATCGCCTAATTTCCCGTTCAGAAACCGCTGTTTCTTGTTGAATTTCGTCACATTTTTGTTTCTTCAACACATTAACTTGAGCTTCGGTTTCCACCCCATCAGCGACTGTCCTTAAATTGATGCCGTGGGCCATTTGGATAATGGCATTCAGAATGGGAGCATTTTGAGTAGGATTGCCAATCAAACTCCGGGAGATTTTGAGACTATCTAAACCCAAATTTCCCAGATAATTGAGGGAACTTTGGGCGATGCCAAATTGGGCGATGGTCAGGTGCAATCCTAGGCGTTTGAATTGGAGGAATTGAGAGGCTAGTGCATTCAGGTTTTTAGTATTGGCGATCGCCTCGGCTGGAATCTCTAATTCCAAAGACCGAGGGTCGAGACCCGTGCTGTTTAAGCTATCAAGAATCATCGCGGTGATATTTACATCATTCAGCAATTGTTCCGAGATGCTCGTCGAAATTCGGACCGAGAGTTTGGCCTCATTTTTCCATATTTTACCCTGCTGACAAGCGATTTGTAACAGCCATTGACTCATGTCTCTCACCAGTCCCACTTCTTGGGCTAAAGACAGGACTTTAGCGGGGGGAATCGGTCCCAATCGGGGATGATCCCAATAGGGGACTGCCGCGACTGACGTGATTTTTTTCTTCCGGAGATCGATGCGGGGTTGATAAAAGACTTGCAGTTGTTTTTGTTCCCAACTGCGCCGCAAATCCGAGGCGAGTTCCAACTCCTTGGCGGTATCAAATCCAAACAGCGGACGGGTATAGATTTTACAGGAATTTCCCCCGGATTGCTTGACTTCTCCCATTGCTACCCCCGCTTGTCTGCGGAGTTCTTCCACATTGGATACCGTGGGATAAAAGGCGATGCCGATTGAGGCGGTGAGGGGAATGGATTTGCGTTCAATCGGGTAGGGTTGAGCGATTTCTTGTAATAATTTTTGGGCGATCGCCACGGCCGTTTCTTTCTCACTCACCGGAGGCAGCACAATTCCAAACTCGTCACCCCCGATCCGAACTGCACCGCCTCCATCCAGTCGTTCAGTAAAATCAATCAGACGGCGGGCAACCTGTTGTAAAATGAGGTCACCTTTTCCATAACTAATGGTATCATTAATTCGACCAAATTTATCCAACCCTAAGAGCAAAAAGGGAACGAGGGTATTTCTGCCTTGACTTTGGGCGATCGCCTCTTCCAATAAACCCTCTTTTCCCTCTAATCCGGACCAATTCGGTAAACCCGTGAGGGCATCAAATTTTTCTAAGAGATTAAGTTGTTCTGATACTTGCTTAAGCTGTTCGGTTTGCTGTCCCGTTCGCCTGATTCTCGCTTCAATTGCCTCTAGTAATTCGTTCTTGGTAAAGGGTTTCGTGAGATAATCATCCGCCCCCAGATTCATACCTTGACGCACGTCCGAGCGATCGCCCTTTGCCGTCAGAAAGATTAAGGGAATATTGACAGTCTTCGGATCCGCTCTTAATGCTTGCAATACCCCATACCCATCGAGTTCGGGCATCATAATATCGCAAATAATCAGGTCGAAATCCTCGGATTTTGCCAGTGCAACCCCTTCCCGTCCATTGGTAGCCCCACTTCCTTCAAAATCTTCAGCTTCAAGAAAATCGAGGATGTTGTTCAGAATTTCCGATGTATCTTCAATAACTAATATTTTGGTCATACCCTTGCTCTTTAAGAGAATCCCTTATTTATAAAGCGATGTTTTGGGCAAAATTGCCTTGATTGGTCCTGACTTACACCCCGACCCGAAGCGGATGGCAGACATCCTTTTCACCGCTTGAGCAATGCTTAGGGATTGTCTACCTGACTTTCCAGTTTATTATAGAACAAAGTTCTGGGCACAGCAGTGAGTTAGAATTGCTGATTTTTCACAAAAGACTGACCCGCGTTTGATTGCTGATCGAGACGAGTTATGCTATCGGGCAGTAAGCTGTTCCCTCTTTAAATTGTGTAATCTTAGGGAGCAAGATATGAACCGGGAAGGCATTGCTGACGGGCATCACACACAGAAGAAAGCGCCAGGGCCGCACATCGGAGGATCAGGCGTCGGATCCATTGTCAGAATGCTGCAAGGTTCGCTATAGTCAAAGAACCGGCTGGCTGGTTCTCAGGCTTCCCATCCCTAGGTAAAAGTCAAGGGAACCCTCAAAAGTAGTGGAGGCGATCGCCACTCTCACCACACCGGCAAGATTTTGTCTGAATCCGCCCTCCTCATCGGTCTTTTTTGCGAAAGATTGAGCGTTTAATCTGCATTCATCATATTTTTTGAGGGTTTTTCTCTCCCCAAATTATACGGAATTCGGTTGTCAAAGGTCTATAAAAACCCGCACCCTAAAGGGTGGGGCTATACGGACGAAGCCCGCCTGCGCGGGCTAAAAGTTTTTACAGACTTTTAACAACCGGATTTGGTATTAAACCCTTCCAGGTCATAATTTAAGCGAAACTTACCAAGTTTGTGAAGAAAGGTAAAGCGAGGAAGATGCAAACAACGTGTGGAAGAAAAATGCCTATCTAGCGATCCCCTCACCGATTGCGGAACGGAGAGAACCGCTATTGTAGCTAGCGATATCAAAACACAATCATCCATCCATGCACTCACCAGGAGCATCATTCATGCCAAATCAACCCCGTGATCTGGAATATGGAGAATATTCTCAATCTCATCTGGAGTTAGAACTCTTAGAGCTATTGACTCAGACCGAAGTTCCTTACCCTTGGAACCCGACTGCCGTTGAGACTGATGCGTATTTTTCCACCGTAGAAGCTGAGGTTGCGCCCTTATGGTTGACTGAAGAAGCCGACTTCGCACCTCAAGCACAAAAGGCGATCGCCGCTTTCGAGAGACTGTGGGGAGCAAATCCCTCGGAAACCTCCCCAGTGGAGAGCGTTAGAACAGCTTTACTGCACAAGTTTGGGACACAGGTTCCTTCTGACTGGTTAGAGGCGATCGCTGAACGCGCTCAAACCCTAACCTCGACCACAACCCCGATGGCTCAACGATTAGTCCAATGTGTCAACGAACTACTGCCGCAATGGACCCCGGAAGATTTACAGGTTTTAGCCCGACCCTTTGCCTACACCATGCGAGGCGAATCCCTGGACACTAACGTAAATACGATGAGCCAAAAAACCTGGTCCAACTTGTCCGAGATTGAAAAAGCCCGCCTGAGTTTGGCGATCGCCCGTTATGCCGTCTCTGAATTAGAAAATTTTTCGGCATAAATCACCGGGGGTGTTATTTTAATAACCTTGCACTCTACTTTAACTCAGGGTCAACACTTTCTCCGGGGGATGGCCAGCTTTTTGGGCCAAGCATTCCCATGTTTTCAAACCCTTGGCTACTTCAGCATCCTAAGAAAGAGTCTTGCTCCTCAGTGTATCCCCCGCGATCGCCTTGATTGGGTCAATCCAAACACTGGATCACACCCTTTCACACCAAGGGCGGGGGATATTGCTTTAATCCTGGGCGAATATCCCTCAATTGAACATCATCTCCCGAGAACAGATACACTGATTAAAAGCCCCTTTCACATTAGAGCCAGTGTTCTGAATGTCTTGGTCTGAGATTCCTTGCCTGAGCATCGCGATCGCCCCATTAAATACCAACTCTGATGCCAAACACTTTGCCATCTGGGTTCTCAAAGCCCCCTATCCCGGTGGCTACGTTCATTATGACTGTCCCTGGCCCGATAGCCTCACCCAAACTTGGCAAGGGTGGCATCAGCTATTTTCCCTACAGCCCTTGCCTTCACTCTGGAATCTACCCCCTTCCTCCCAAGACAACGCCTTGGATCTGCTAAAACCCAATAGCAGTCAGTCTCCCGCCAGTTACAGTGCTCGATTGATGCAGCAGTTAGGACTCCAGCTTTGGCAATGGCTATTTGGGGAAGCGCTTCAAAATAGCTACGCCCAAAGCATGGGGATCGCAATGGGTCAGGACCGACCCCTGCGGATTCAGTTAGAAATTCGGGACCCCGAACTGATCGCCTTGCCTTGGGAACTGATGCAACCCCGTCCAGGTAAACCCACCATTTGCCTCAATCCCCAATTACGATTTAGCCGGACTACCAGTGATGTAGACCCCCTGGCGATTCGGTGTACCGCCCAAGCATTAAAAATTTTATTAGTCTTAGGGGAAGAAGTCGAAAACCCGGGTCATTCCTCCCAGGCAGAAAACCGCCTGCAACTGCAAAAAGAAGCGGATGCCTTAGCGCAGGTCCTGGAACAGAGCGATCGCAACCGGAACTCTGGTGACAATATCCTCCCGGTATCCTGCCATGTCGATACCTTAATCCAACCCACTCCCAGCGAACTGATTGAAACTCTGGAAACGGGAAACTATAATATTTTCTTCTATGCGGGTCACGGCATCTGTGCGCCTGCGGGGGGTCAGTTATTATTACGAACTGGAACTCCCTTGAGTGGGACGGAATTGGCGCAAGTGCTGGTGCGCTCAGAAGTGACTTTAGCGGTGTTTAATGCTTGTTGGGGTGCTCAAAGCGATCGTCAAAATGACCAAGCGATTCCTCGCAGTAGTCTGGCTGAGGTCCTGATTCATCATGGCGTCCCGGCAGTGTTAGGAATGCGCGACTCGATTACCGATGAAGAAGCGTTAAGTTTTATTCAAGCCTTTACCAGCGCCCTGGCGGACCGAATGTCCATCGATCGCGCTGTGGCAGTCGCCCGACAGCAGTTATTAACGGTTTATAAATTTAATCAACCCGCCTGGACCTTGCCGGTCCTTTATATGCATCCGGAGTTTAATGGGGAATTAATCCAACCCCTGGATTATCTGGAGACGGAACTGCCGGAGAATACGCCTTCGGGGATTCGGCCTTTAATTAGTTTGGCTTATCTGCGATCGGTCGATGCCAGCAATCAAGTCTGGCCGATTCGCGGGGGCTTGATGCGGGTGGGTCGTCGTTCTCAGAACGACTTGGTGATTCAGGAAAGGTGGGTTTCCCAACGACACGCCGAAATTTTTTATCGGGATATGTCGGGGACAGGTTCGGTACCGGCTTATTTTCTGCGGGATTTTTCTCGGTATGGGACGTTGATTAAAAGTAGTGATGGGTGGCAAAAAGTCCACCATCAGGAAGTGAAGTTAGAATCAGGGATTTTATTGAAATTTGGCAGTTCCCAGGGTCAAACTTTAGAGTTTGCCATTGATGAATGGCAAACTCATGACACCGGAGAAAAGGGGTAAGATAAAAATCGTAAGTGCACCCCGCCATAGAGCATAGGTTAAACTTCCTAATCTATAGCAATCCTAAATGATTTGTAACATCTGTACTCTCCCCTCTCCCCCTGAGCTAAGTCGAAGGGCTGGGAGAGGTGTTGGGGGCCGCCGACGTCTTACACAACTGATTTAGGACTGCTATAGCATAAAATTATTTTGTAATAGGTCTATTAGCCCATCTAAAACCTCTTGACAAATCTCTAATTTTATGCCACGATAAATTACCTGGATAACCCAAGCTAAACTCAGTTTTTCCTCAGACTGTTTTATGCTAGACAAAAAAATCAGTCAAGCTATTGAGCATTTAATTTTATCACCCCAGAACCCCAGAAGGTCGCACGGCAAAAAGATTGTGGTTTGAGAGTGTTTGAAAATTTAGATGCTAAACGCTTAAGTCCTGATGACCCCGGTAAATCTGGGTGATTACAGTCGAATACTTATCAATTTACCATCATGAAATACAGCAGAACGCGCTTTTTTGGTCGTCGCTTTTGGGGAACTCCAGAAAAATATGGATTACTCAAGTATGAATCTTGGAATCTTGGGGACGATGTACAAAGTTTAGCCGCAGCTCAATATCTGCCTCACATTGATTTTGATATTTCCCGGGATCACATCGGCGAAGTCCGTGACTGTGGTCCCATCAAGATGATTATGAATGGTTGGTTTATCGGGCCTTTTAATAATGAGCCGATTGATTGGCCCCCCCCTCCCAATATTAATCCTCTGTTCGTGTCTTTCCATCTGGGGCGTGAGGAATTAGCAGATCCAAAATACCGGGATTATTACAAGCAATTTGAACCCATTGGCTGTCGAGGTTATAAAACCTTAGAACGTTTAACAGACTTGGGAATTGATGCTTACTTTTCCGGGTGTTTGACCTTAACGCTTCAGAATAAATTCAAAGAACGTACTGATAATATCTACTTTGTCGATCCTTTCAGTTTTGGTGAGGGAAGAGGCTACCCAACTCCGAAGAGTAAAAACTTTCGTCAAGATTTATGGGAAAAATTCCCGGAAGAAATTCGGAACAAAGCGACCTATCTCAGACATACGGTGGAACTGAAACAGCCAGACTACATCAATCCTTACAAGCGTGCCCGTTTAGCCCAGTCTTTGCTGGATCGGTATGCTAAAGCGAAGCTAGTCATTACCGGGAGAATTCACTGTGCTCTTCCCTGTTTAGCAATGGGAACGCCAGTCATTTTGCTAACTGAAAAAGAAGTCTTATCTAATGATACTAGAATGGGAGGATTAATCGATTTGTTCAAGCATTATTCCTATGATGAAATATTGAGTGGTGCAATGGATATCAATTGGGAGTCTCCAGAACCGAACCCGGTAGATATTACCCCAATTGCAGACAAATTGAGAAAAACCTGTACGGACTTTATTAAAGGAAACAATCAATAAGTCTACCCGTCCGGCTTAACTAGCCGCAGGCTTTACGCAATACAAGACGTTGGGACGGTATTCAATCAATGGGACTGTTAACGGGTTTTATGGCCCAGACTGGGTGCTAATTGCGATAAAATCTCTCAAGAAATCCCGTTTTTCTTCCCGATGTTGTACCGGCGTCCTAGATTGTTTCGTAATCCCAAGTGAAAAGACGCCCCTGCTTTATCTCAGGGGTACAATTGCACATCTGAGAACCGCACGGGCGTCTATATTTAACCGGGAATTGAACCGGGAAAAATTTAGAATAGACCGAGAGTCAGAGACTTGTCGATCGGCATGATTGCGCCGACTCCCAACCAGATGGTGAACAAAGTACCAAACATGAACACTGCCGTTGCCAGAGGACGACGGAAGGGGTTTTGGAATTTGTTGACGTTCTCAATAAAGGGAATAACCATCAAACCAACGGGAATCGCACCCATCAAGGCAATTCCTAACAGTTTGTTAGGAACGACACGCAGCATCTGGAAGGAAGGCCACAGATACCATTCTGGAAGAATTTCTAAGGGCGTCGCAAAGGGGTCAGCAGGTTCTCCGACCATTGCGGGGTCGAGAACACCCAATCCAACACACAGGGCGATCGTCCCGAGAATAACTACGGGGAAGACATACAGCAGGTCATTTGGCCAAGCGGGTTCGCCATAATAGTTATGGCCCATCCCCATTGCCAATTTAGCCCGCAACTTCGGATCGCTGAGATCCGGCTTTTTCAAAATAGACATCTTTGAGAATCCTCTCCTTATTGTTAAGGTCGGCAGGTCTTGGCTGCAATTGCTAAAAGGATACAGCGATCGCAGGGTGATGAATGTCAAACAAGGATCTCTTTACAAGGGACCGGAAATACCTTGCTTGCGAATCATTAAGAAGTGCAGCAACATGAACACGGCAATCAGCCAAGGCAACACGAAGGTGTGCAGGCTGTAATAGCGAGTCAAGGTGCCTTGACCCACACTGGTACCACCGCGAAGCAGTTCAACAATGGTAGAACCGACAACAGGGATGGCTTCGGGTACCCCAGAGACGATCTTAACGGCCCAGTAACCCACTTGATCCCAAGGGAGAGAGTAGCCGGTTACGCCAAAGGAGACGGTAATCGTTGCTAAGATCACGCCGGTGACCCAGGTGAGTTCCCGAGGTTTTTTGAAACCGCCGGTTAGGTACACTCGGAACACGTGCAGAATCATCATCAGGACCATCATACTGGCGGACCAGCGATGAACGGAACGGATGAGCCAACCGAAGTTGACCTCAGTCATCAGGTACTGGATTGAGGAAAAGGCTTCGGTAACGGTGGGGCGATAATAGAAGGTCATCGCGAACCCAGTGGCAAATTGGATAAGGAAGCAGACTAGCGTAATCCCGCCCAAGCAGTAGAAGATATTGACATGGGGAGGGACGTACTTGCTGGTGATGTCCTCAGCAAGCGCCTGAATTTCGAGGCGCTCTTCAAACCACTGGTATGTTTTGGAGTTCGTTACGTCTTTGGAAAACATTGCAGCAAGCGTTCCGAAAAGATTAATGCGTTTCTTCCAAAATGTAACATAATCTAAACACTATTTTCATAAATCTAAGTCCCTTTGGCGATCGCCGCTCATCTCTTTCCCGTTGGCCCTCCTGTACAAGGCATTGGGGTGGGGATCAGCCTTGAAGGTGGGGGGCTACTTTTATGAGAACAGGTCAGCATCAAAGGGTCCGATCGCCCTTACAAGAGTAGCTTTTTTACGCTCATAGTGATTTGCCTTACTTCCGGTCCCCTCCCCTTGCCAAGGGGAAGGGACCGGAGTAAGTCCTCCCAATGCTAGATAGCCAAATCCCCTAAACTGGGATACCTTTAGCTCATGCATTTAGACTCATAAAATTTGATATAAGCTTTGATCAACCTTTCAAAATCGGCATTATGGCAAAACGAGTATTCCGAGTAGGGCTGTTATTGGTCTTGCAATTTACCCTTGCCTGTTGCTGGTGGACGCCCGAGGCATTGGCCCTGAGCGAAGACCAGCAGTTGATTTCGCAAGCGTGGCGGATCGTGAACTACTCCTATGTAGATGAGAGCTTTAACCATCAAAATTGGTGGTTCGTGCGACAAAAGGCACTGAAACATCCCCTAAAAAATCGCGAAGAAACTTATGGGCAGATTCAAGAAATGCTCGCAAGTTTGGATGACCCCTTTACCCGATTATTAAAACCCGATCAGTATCGAAGTTTACAAGTAAATACCTCGGGAGAGTTAACTGGGGTGGGTTTACAAATTGCTCTCGATGAGGAAACGGGAACTGTCGCCGTGATTGCCCCGATTGATGGGTCTCCAGGTCAGAAAGCGGGATTGCTCTCGGGCGATCGCATTTTGAAAATTGAAGGCACCTCTACGGTGGGTTTAACCTTAGATGAAGCGGCAGCGAGAATGCGCGGCCCCATTGGAACCCCGGTCACCCTCACCATTAGACGAGCAGAAACTCAAGCGGTGGAAGAGGTTCCTCTGGTCCGGGAGTTGATTGCCTTAAACCCAGTCACTTCAAAATTGCAGCAAACCCCCGATGGTCGTTCCGTGGGCTATATTCGGCTGAGTCAATTCAACGCCAATGCAGCAACCGAAATTGCCCAAACGGTTCAGGAGTTTGAGGAACAAGGGGCGGATGCCTACATTCTCGATCTGCGGAGCAATCCGGGCGGACTCTTACAAGCGGGGATAGAAATTGCCCGACTGTGGCTAGATGGAGGTACGATAGTCTATACAGTGAACCGGCAAGGCATAGTCGGCAGCTTTGAAGCGATGGATGAAGCACTGACCGATGATCCCTTAGTGGTGTTAGTCGATCGCGGGACTGCCAGCGCCAGTGAAATTCTGGCCGGTGCTCTACAGGATAATGGACGGGCCTTGTTGGTGGGAGAAAAAACGTTTGGCAAGGGGTTGATTCAGTCCCTATTTGACTTAGCCGATGGTTCGGGATTAGCAGTAACCGTGGCGAAGTACGAAACGCCAAATCACCGGGATATCCATAAGTTGGGGATCGTTCCGGATAAAGAGGTGGCATTAGATCCGATATCGCGCGATCGCGTGGCAACGGAGTTTGATCGCCAATATCAAGCGGCATTGGACTTACTCATTGATCCCAGGGTGGTGGCGGGTGTGCACTAGGGTTGGGGCGGTTGTCCAGATCCATCGGGTGCTTCAGCGACTCGGCTGGAACTGGGCAGGGGCCGTCCTGGTTCCCGTTGGAACCCCCGGAGGCGGTTTAAGGGTCTAAACCGTTCAATGGATTTAAAATCCCGGGTTTAGGGGCGATCGCCTTAACCCGTTCGGGAGTGATGGACGCCGGTTTGACTCGGAGGAGTCGCACTCCCTCACCCGGGACGATCCGGATTGAAAAGTGACACATCCGCAAAGCCAACTTGGAGAGGACCTCAGTAAGGTGATTCTAGTGGGTTATGGAAGAGGATGAAACAGTATGAATCCTGGCTTTTTTGGTCATCAGCAACATAGAAATAGCTATCCCTGCACTCCGGATTCGGCTTTGACAAATCAAGGGTCGGGTCTGGTCAAGGGGCCTGCGCGGGGCAAACGCCAGCGCAGGTCTACATGGGAAGGCCCCTCCCCCAGTGGGGTGGCGTCCCAAGGGTTATCCCCGCAGCAGTTACGTCAACAAGCGAGTTTGACGGTTCAACAGGGAGACTATGCCGGGGCGATCGCCCTGCTGAGTTCGTTAGTCTCGCAGAATCTCGCCAGTGCCATTGACTATAACAATCGGGGGTTGATGTATTTTCAAAGTGGGGAGTATGAGAAAGCCCTGGCTGATTATAACCATGCCATCGAGCTAGATTCTCAGCTATCCCAAGCCTACAACAATCGAGGCAATTGCTATGCCGCTTTAGGGTTGCGGGTAGAGGCAACCTTGGACTATGACATGGCGATCGACTTGAATCCGTTTAACGTGCGGGCGCTGATTAATCAGGGGATCACCTTGCGGGAAATGGAAATCTATGAATTGGCGATCGAGAATTTTGAGATCGCTTTAGGACTCGGGCAAATTGAAGGGCATATCTTTGCTGAACGAGGCCGGACCTATCATGTGATGGGAGAATGGAACGCGGCGATCGCTGACTATCGACGGGCACTCGAATTTTTGCCCGAGTCTACCGCTTCATCCGGTGAGGTTTCCACCCGGTTGCGATCGCTGGTCAAAAATTGGATTCATGAACTGATTGGTTCTTCCGACCCCACTCCCAATTCCTAAGCCAGAGTCTCAATCATAGCCCTCATCCTACTTCCTCGGATAAAAACCGTTAGGGAAAGCATAACCGGCAAAATATGCCAAGGTTATGCTATTTTTGTAAGCCTGCTCTTACCCTGCCTGCCACCCCTTGTTAAAGGGTTCACCGCTTCACTGGGGCAGTCGGCTTATTTATCAATCACAATTTGAACTTTATTGGGATCGACCCGATAGCTGTGTTCTTCCATAATACTCGTAGCTTGTTCCGGAGCCATCAACCGTTGCAGTTCAGCTTGCAAGCGATTCACGCGGGTTTCAACATGGTTGACTTCAGCCCGAATATCCTGTAAATCTTGCTGCCGAGATTGTTGATATGGAAGCAGGGTGATCACCGCAGAGACAGCAACCACCGAAAGCACCGCGTTGACGGCTAACTTCACCGTGGTTTCAGCGGCGATCGCCCGGTAAAGATGTCGCCGTTGGTGCTGTTGCGACAACCCGCGTCTTTTTGGACGTCGCGTTTCCACAGGTATTAAATGGGGCGTTGAGGGTTGAATTGCATTCATGAGAGTGACTATCCCTTACCTTGCCTGAAATATCAGTTTCAATTCAAAAAAAAGCGTTTACCCGATCTAAACCCGGGCTTTGTGGTTGCGCGGCAGGACGAGCGCGTATCCCACCTGAATTCTACTCCCTTGTTTAGATCTCAACCGCCTACCTTAAGACTTTTTTTTGAAAAATGCTTGCAAAAAATTCCTCAATCCTCAAATCATCCCCCAGATCCACCCGTTAGGGGATCCTGTTTAGCTCTTTTGTTTTCATACCCAATCCGGTTGTAAACAGTCGGTTTTCTTTCTGACGCCGCGCAGGTGAGGCTCTGTTCGTGTAGCCCCACCCTTGAGGGTGTGGGTTTTTAGAAACAGGTTCCCAAATAAATAGCCGGTCAAGGACCCTTACTGTAGGCAAGGTTCCTCGACCGGCCCTAAGCCGTTGGGCTGGGACAACCTTACTTGTACAGTTCGGTTGCCAGACGGAAGGCTAAGATTCCTGGAATTAAAGCAATCACCAGTGCAACTAAAACTTGGGTTTCAGAGATTCCCATAATTCAGACCTCCTTGATAATTGGATATTTTTAACTACTGTCGGCTATTTCGTGCCGTCAGGAAACCCATTGTTACAATATGCAACAAATAGTTCTGCCATTTTACTCCATCTCGTTCCACCGAAGGGGACCACCAAGCGGAAATAAGTCCCTCAGATGTGGGATTCCTGGGTTGGGTAAAAACCCCAGTTTCTCTATGAGATCCAGGATACCCGAGGTCCTCGGTACAGGATTAGAGAGATAGGACTTACGCAGATTTTGAGAATTTCCGCTAAATAATGTAGAGGCGATTCGCGAATCGCCTCTACATTATTTAGGGTTTGCTCTCCCCAAATGCGTAAGTCCTGAGCAGCATTTTGGACAAGAACCCCGGTTGTCTTCTCGGTACTGTCGCGATGACCTCGGGGGTCAAAAGGTCTAGCAGAGAGGGGATCAGGCCGAATTTATTCCCATAAACGGGAGATCCGGTGTACTGAAATTTGTAATAAAAGGTTAAGCTGATTGAAGAGCGATGATCATGCGATCCCAAGTGATTGCCCCCGATTTTGACCGAGGTTGCCGCAACTGGCAGGCTGCTCTCGACTGGCACAGAGGGCTTCACCGGCCCAAGTCCCTCGTCAGAGGAGGGCTTTTCGAGACTCAAAGGCAGAAAGAGGAAAAATCATGGGCGAATGATTAGCTCAGTTTCCCTGCGTGACCGCTATCAAGGAAAAATTTTCGTTAATGCTAGACCGATTTAGTGATTTTTATCCCCATAATATCGGAATTGAAACAGGTTTCCTGCTGCTAATTTTAGTAGCGTTGGAGTCGGTGCTCTCGGCAGACAATGCGATCGCCCTAGCATCGATTGCCCAAGGATTACCGGAACCGAAGATCCAGCGTCAGGCCCTCAATTTTGGTCTACTGGCTGCTTTTATCCTGCGGATAGCGCTGATTTTTACCGCCACCTGGGTGATCAACTTTTGGCAGTTCCAGCTCGTTGGAGCGCTTTATTTGTTGTGGTTAGTCTTTCAGTATTTTATGTCCTCAGAAGGCGAAGACAATCAGCGCAGTGGCCCGAAATATAATTCATTGTGGCAAGCGATTCCCATCATTGCGATGACGGATTTGGCCTTTTCGTTGGATAGTGTCACCACTGCGATCGCTGTTTCTTCAGAAATTTGGCTGATTGTTACAGGTGCAACCATTGGCATTGTTGCTCTGCGATTTATGGCCGGGTTATTTATCCGCTGGTTGGATGAATATGTTCACCTGGAAGATGCGGGCTATATTACCGTAGGCTTGGTGGGATTGCGTCTGCTGCTGCGCGTGTTTGACGCCGATTTCATCCTACCGGAATGGTTTTTGATTTCCTCAGTGGTGGTGTTATTCATCTGGGGATTTTCCCTCAGAAAGCCCGAGACTGAACTGGAAAATGCCGCTGAATCTGCTACGAGTAATGAGGCAGAGGCTGTGGATCCAATCCAGGAAAAAGAAGAAGTCATTCAAGACTAAGCGGTGAGAATTAAGAATTCACCCAGGGAAGTTCTTAATTCTTACCGCTTAGTCCTGGAATCTCAAGGGCTCGGCTTCAGAATAAAAGGGCCGATCGCCTCTATTCGTAAAGCCAATCTGCCATCGCTGAATTCCAACTGACCAGTTCTTCCGGTGTAAACCACAGGCTAATTTCCTGGGCAGAAGTTTCGATCGCATCGGACCCGTGGATCAGGTTGCGTCCGACACTAACCCCAAAGTCGCCGCGAATCGTACCGGGTTCAGCAGTCAAAGGATTGGTTGCGCCAATGATTTTTCGAGCAGAGGAAACCACTCCATCTCCTTCCCATACCATTGCCACCAATGGACCCGAGGTGATGAACTTGACTAACCCAGGAAAGAAAGGTTTTTCCTGGTGAACCTCGTAATGTTTCTCGGCCAACTCCCGAGGCACGCTCATCATTTTCAGTCCCACCAGGGTAAACCCTTTGGCTTCAAACCGCCGAATAATTTCCCCGATGAGTTTGCGTTGGACTCCATCGGGCTTGATTGCGATAAATGTCCGTTCCAAACCAATCTCCTAGCACTTGATGATTAACAACTATCACCCTTTAAGCCTATCTCAGAACGTTCCCTCCTCCAGGTCAAAGCCCGAACCAATTTCTCAACTCATCGGTTCGGTGTTATCTGAAATACACGAGTTTTCGTGCAATATGCTAACATCCACGGTTATGAGCGCCCTATTGTATTCTGCCGGTTGAGGCCGGATTCACCCCGGTTAATCCAGGGAAGGGGAGCGCTGCATGACATCCCTTGGCGGGATAAAAATTAACGATTGAATGGACTGGGAGCGCGTTGTTGCAAGGCCGCGAAGAAACTATGGGAGTTAAGCCAAATATCGCCGAGACCAACCTCGGGGAAAACTCGACGGATGAGAACGGGACGGAAGACAGGGGGTCAGGGGCGATCGCCCCAATTGTGTTGCATCCCTCTCAGCAGGCGCAACCTTGGACCATTGAGCAGAGTGAGGAACTGTATCGGATTACAGGCTGGGGAGAGCCTTATTTTTCGATTAATGCGGCAGGTCATGTGACGGTCTCTCCCCGGGGCGATCGCGGGGGGTCGTTGGATTTGCTGGAACTGGTCCAGGCCCTCGGACAGCGCAATCTGGATTTACCCCTGCTGATTCGCTTTTCGGATATTTTAGAAGACCGGATCGAGCGGTTGAATGCTTGCTTTTCTAAGGCGATCGCTCGCTACAAGTACCCCGGGGTCTATCGCGGGGTATTTCCGGTCAAGTGCAACCAACAACGTCACCTGATTGAGGATTTAGTCCGCTTCGGTCAACCCCATCAATTTGGCCTGGAAGCGGGTTCCAAACCGGAACTGATGATTGCCCTGGCGACCCTGAAAACCGAGGGTGCACTGGTGATTTGTAATGGCTACAAAGACCGGGAATACATCGAAACGGCCATTTTAGCCCAGCGTCTGGGTCAACGGGCGATCGTGGTGATCGAACAGTTGGAAGAAGTGGAGATGGTGATCACCGCCTCGAAAAACCTCGGGATTCAGCCGATCTTAGGGGTGCGGGCTAAACTGATGAGCAAAGGGATTGGTCGCTGGGGAGGTTCCTCGGGCGATCGGGCTAAATTTGGTCTGACCATTCCGGAAATCATCCATGCGGTGGATCAACTCGCTGGCGCTGATATGCTCTCCTGTCTCCAGTTGTTACATTTCCATATTGGTTCGCAAATTTCTGCCATTAGCAAGGTGAAAGATGCTATCCGCGAATCCAGCCAGATTTATGTGGAGTTGGCCAAGTTGGGGGCCAATATGAAGTATTTGGATGTTGGCGGTGGTTTAGGCGTCGATTATGATGGCTCTAAAACCAATTTCCATGCTTCCAAAAACTACAATATGCAAAACTACGCCAATGATATTGTGGCGGAAGTGAAGGAAGCTTGTGAAGAAGGGCAGGTGTCAACGCCGACGCTGATCAGCGAAAGTGGACGGGCGATCGCCTCCCATCAGTCGGTGTTAATTTTTAATGTCCTCGGCACCAGCGATGTCTCGATTCACCCCCCGGAACCGAGTACGGAAAAAGAACATCTGATTCTGCGGAATCTCGCCGATACTTATCACTCGATTAAAGCTGAAAATTACCAAGAAGCCTATCACGATGCTATCCAATTTAAAGAGGAGGCGATTAGCTTATTTAATTTTGGTTATTTGAGTTTGCGGGAACGCGCCAGGGCGGAACAACTCTACTGGGCTTGTTGTGGGAAAATCCAGGCGATCGTTCGGGATGTTGATTATGTCCCGGATGATTTGGAGGAGTTGGAAAAAATTATGGCCTCCATCTACTACATTAATTTGTCGGTGTTTCAATCGGCACCGGATAGTTGGGCGATCGACCAGTTATTCCCGATTATGCCCATTCATCGCTTAGATGAAAACCCAACTGAGCGCGGGACTCTCGCGGATCTGACCTGTGATAGTGATGGTAAAATTGACCAATTCATTGACTTGCTCGATGTCAAGCACGTTCTGGAATTGCATCGGCTAAAACCTGATGAACCCTACTATTTAGGAATGTTTCTCGGCGGTGCTTATCAGGAAATTATGGGCAATCTCCATAATTTGTTTGGGGATACCAATACGGTCCATATTAAGCTGACCCCCAAAGGCTATGAAATCGAGCACGTGGTCAAGGGGGATACAATGAAAGAAGTCCTCAGCTATGTGCAGTACGATTCTGAAGACATGATTGAAAGTATCCGCAAGCAGACGGAAAAAGCGTTAAAAGAGGGGAATATTACCCTGCAAGAATCCCAACGATTGCTGCAAAATTACGAGCGATGTTTGGGTCGGTACACTTATTTAACGACATAAGGTCCGATATAGCGAACCTAAATCATTCTGACATAAAGATAGCGAGCAAGATGCTCGCACTACAAGACCAAAAGACTTGGATCCATTGTCACACTGATTTAGACGGGCTATACAGACAATTTTCAGCATGATCTAGGGCTGTTTAAATCATCCGGCCAAGACAATTGAAGGAGTGGGAGCATCTTGCTCCCTTGCTGTCGTCAGGAGCAAGATGCTCCCACTCCTTCAAGTCCAATTGTTAAAATAAAAACCCACACCCTCAAGGGTGGGGCTATACGGACAAAGCCAGCGGGCGCGGGCTAATAGAAAAAAGAACTTTTTAGAACCGGATTTTGTATGAGTTATGGGCAAGAATTTTGTTGTAAAAATGGTTTTTTAATTTCTCTTATGTTGTCAGATATCTCCTCTAATTGAGAAGAGTTTTATGAAGGGATTAAGCGAGGAAAATTAGCCGGTTGTGACAGTCGCGTGAGAGGAAAGCCCAAAAACGTGAGAAACAAGGCAGGGTCTGACCCTGGGTGTAATCGACGGATCCGAGTCATTCCCAACTGGGGGATGACTCGGAGAAACATCAAGCCCTAAGCGTGTGGGTCTATCAAACAAGCAAGGGGCGTAAGGCAACAGAAACCCGGTTTCCAAAGAGGACGACAGGGATGCTAAGGGCGACCTTCGCTTTCGAGGAGTTCGGCGATCGCCCTGCCTTCCTCGGGGGTATTCACGGGAATCGCCTGACGAGTATCGGTAATCAACCAATCCAGGGCCGCTGCTTGGACATCAATGGATGCACCTGTTTTATCCACGCAGTAGCGCCCAAACACCAGTTTGTCCACTAAGCGCACCCCTGGACCTAAGCGAGAATATTCAAAAATTACACTATTTTCCACCGTTGCACCACTGCAAATTCGGCAACTGGGCCCGATCATGGAAGGCCCAATAATTTTGGCCCCATCTTCAATTTGGGTCATGGCCCCAATGTACACCGGCCCTTGAATATCAACCTTATCCAGGTTTACTGAGACATTTAAGCCAGTGTAAACCCCGGGAATGAGTTCTTTGCCGGGAATAGAGACATTTTTGATTTCTCCTTTTAACACGCCGCGAATTGCGCGCCAATAGTCCGGCACTTTTCCAATATCTACCCATTGGAAATCCATCGCGATGCCATAGAAGGGAGCACCCATTTCGACCAGTTGCGGGAAGAGTTCACCCCCGATATCATATTCTTTGCCCGAGGGGATGTAGTTCAACACTTCAGGCTCGAAAATATAAATACCCGTGTTAATGTTGGTGCTGATGGCTTCTTCTACGGACGGTTTTTCTTGGAACTGCTTGACGCGGCCCGTTTCATCGGTGACAATTACCCCATAACTGGAGACTTCTTCCCGAGGGACAGATTTCATGACGATGGTGGCGATCGAGCCTTTTTCTTTGTGCCACCGGACTGCTTCGGTTAAGTCCAGATCGATTAAAGCATCTCCACAAAGCACGACAAAGGTATCATCGAAAAAGGGGTTAAAGTCTTGGATGCGCTTCATGCCGCCCGCGCTTCCGATTGCCTCCCCGACGAGTTCGCCATCAACAATCCGACCTTCAAAGGAATAGCCAATTTCCACGCCAAATCTTTGTCCATCCCGGAAATAGTTTTCGATTTCGTTGGCGAGGTGGCTAACGTTGACCATGATTTGGTCAAAACCATGCTGGCGCAGCAATTCCACTAAAAACTCCATCACTGGTTTTTGCAGGATGGGAATCATCGGTTTGGGGGTGGTGTATGTAATCGGACGGACTCGGGTACCCTTACCCGCTGCCAGAATCATGGCTTTCATAGATATTTTTCTCTTATCCTTGAGCTTATCAATTTTAACGAATTAATGTTTTGAAATTGCAAAAAGTTGTTATCTTTTAGTGGTGGTCATCATGTGATCATCATACGGAAGGTCCACCCCTGGGAATGAGGTTTCCGGTGCGGGGTTGAGCGATCGCCGGGTAATGCCCAGTCCTGCGGCCCTTCATGGGTGCGATCGCCCAGTCGGTGAGAGGCAAGGTGCTTCCGGTTCGGGGTATGTTGGGTGGCGGGTAGAATAGCGGGTTAAACCATTACCTGGTTGAGAGTGGGTGGGTTTTCTAGGGGGACTGCATCGACGATCGCCCGGATTTTCAGGTCTCCATAAAATTGTTCTTGGGACAGTTCAACTTTAGACTGGGCGGAGAGTAACAGCAGGGCGGAAAAGACCCCCACGCGGTCATGGGAAGTGGGAAGGGAGGGAGGGTCGGTGGATTCTCCAGAGGGGCGATCGCCCCGTTGGTCCATCAACCCCTCTAAAAGCGCCTCCAATTCTAACCAGGGTTCGCAGATATCTAATTTTTCCGCGTAGGCTAACAAAAATCGAGTCAGGCGATCGGCCACTTCCGAGATATTTTCTTGGTCCGCTAACTCTGTCAGCGCCCGCACCGTACTCGCCGTAGATTTGGATCCGCCATGTCGTTTTGCACGACGGCGAGGCGGCGTTTCGATCGCCACTGACATCAACTGCAACTGCTCAATCAACTCTTGAAGCGTCACCCGGCGTTTTTTAGGCATAGGTGCGACCGCCCGTCGTTTGAGTTGCAATTCTAGCTGTCTGGGAATATTCCCCCCTTGTCCCCCCTCATCCATCGGGTCCAGAAATTCTGCCTCTTCCTCCTCCGAGGCATTGGGGTCATCCAGCAGAGATTCCGAACGCGCCAGGGCATCCGCTTTCAGTAACACCAACATTGAGGCATAGAGAAATGCCTGTCCCGTCTCCGATAAAGCC
The DNA here is from genome assembly GCA_011390515.1 of Oscillatoria sp. Taxonomy (GTDB): domain Bacteria; phylum Cyanobacteriota; class Cyanobacteriia; order Cyanobacteriales; family Laspinemataceae; genus Laspinema. The sequence continues at coordinate 1,738 of JAABSJ010000061.1, read as the reverse complement.
GCTTCCCGCTCAACTCGTCCCGCTTCATGAACTTGAGACAGTCTACTGAGATATCGGTCAATCACCTCAATCACTTGGACATCCCAGGGATCGATTTCGCCAGTTTGTGCCAACTCAATGAGGAGTGAGATCGCATTTTGAGCTAAAGAACCAGTCATATCCCTTTGTTATTTTAAAATTTAAAGTGGGTGCAGCGTAGGTGTTCAGTCTTCTGATTATATCATTCTTAAAGACCGGCCTGGTCCTTGATTTGACTCAGGTTAAGCGCCATGCCCAGGATTTTTCTCGGTGAGAATAGCGGTTTAAACTATTGGAAACCCTCAATTTTTCGGCCCTACAGTTAGGGGTGAATGTTAAATCAGGGGTCCCAGGGTGCCTTCAGCGTGATGGGGTGCTGTACTCTCAACTTCAGGTCCCTGGGAATGAAAAATCCTCCTAAAACCCCGCTATAGAATAGTCAGCACAAAAATTATCCCCGGTTTTTGGGTAAACCGGAACGCGCTATGGGGAGGCGCTATGAGGAGGCGATCGCAACAGTGAATAATTTTCTAGTTAAAAATTCCGTAAGATCTGGGTTTGGAGAGGATGACCAGACTCAGTAATGAAAAAAGGGATGCACCTAGATAACGGATTGAAGAAGGGGATGCACCCAAAGAACCCATTGACAGTTCAGATGACTCAGACTCAGTTCTGCACCCAGGAGGATTTACTTGTCTGCGATCGCACGTCTTTTTTGCGAGGAGACAATTCCCAGACCCGAGAGGACGATCGCCGTAACCATGCCCGGTTCAGGAATTTTTTTGGTAGTGGGCGCTTCCCATTCGATGGTGCTTGCCCCTCTCAATGTACACCGCTCCGCTTCAGAGCAATCCATTGTCATGCCCTCATGTGGGCTAGAAACGGCAGCGGATACGGGTGTAAACCCACTCAGTCCGATTTGAACGACAGATATAGAGACTAATCCCAGAGCTAGTTTTAAAAACATCATTTACTTCACTCAATTGCTTAACGACTTATGCTGCTATTAACAGAATCTTCTAAAATTGCTTAATTGTCGCTAAGGTGACTCACTGCAGTTTCGTGTTTGTGATCGGTTGGGTGCTGTGAGTGAAGTCACATCCGCCTCCAGCAGCAGGGTTCATGGGGTTTCAAATGGCAGGCAGATGGTCCTCTCTTAATTCTTTTCTGAGACTAATTTAATGAGAAAATCCGGTGTATTCATCTGTCTTGAGTGAGAGTCTTAGGTGAGAGAAATTGAGGCTTTTATGAACCTAAAGATAGAGTGAACACCCCAAAAGATTAAACTCTGAGTCACCCAATTTACCTAAACGCTCTGATGATTTATCCGGTCTGAAATAGAAAATGTAGGTTTATAATCCCCCAAGGGTGATGGAGTGTCATCAGGCTGGTGTAATCTGTCGGGTGGAGCATTTGAGTACAGTAAAAACCTGCACCCTCAAGGGTCTAGTTCTACGGACGAAGCGGGCTGAAGCCTTCTGCAAGCAAGACTTACGCAGATTTTAAGAATCCACCCTAAATGTAGAGGCGAGCAAGCGAATCGCCTCTACATTTAGCATTTAATCTAATCGCCTGCGCTATCTGAAATAGACAGCGCAGGCGATTAGATTAAATGGCAATTAGGGTTAGGGGATTGCAAAATATAAATCCTCCAAACGTTGAACTGAAAGGTCGGTATCTGTAGGGGCGCAATGCTTGCGCCCTAGGGGCGCAAGCATTG
>JAABSJ010000006.1 GCA_011390515.1 Oscillatoria sp. | reverse complement strand
TCAAGAGAACGACTGAAGTCGTTACTACGAACATCAAGAGAACGACTGAAGTCGTTACTACGAACATCAAGAGAACGACTGAAGTCGTTACTACGAACATCAAGAGAACGACTGAAGTCGTTACTACGAACATCAAGAGAACGACTGAAGTCGTTACTACGAACATCAAGAGAACGACTGAAGTCGTTACTACGAACATCAAGAGAACGACTGAAGTCGTTACTACGAACATCAAGAGAACGACTGAAGTTATTACTACGAACATCAAGAGAACGACTGAAGTCGTTACTACGAACATGAACCCCATTTCCCCTATCTCCCCATGCACAGTTTTATTCCACCTGAGCGTTTTTTTGCCTATCTGAGTTGGACGGATATTGCGGCGATGCCGGATAAAGGGAATGTTGTGGTGATTCAACCCTTGGGGGCGATCGAACAACATGGTCCTCATTTGCCGGTGATTGTCGATAGTGCGATTAGTATGGCGGTTTTAGGCAAAGCTTTGGAACAATTGAGCCCGGAGATTCCAGCTTATGCTTTGCCGCCTTTATATTATGGAAAATCTAATGAACATGGGAATTTTCCTGGGACGATTAGCTTGAGTATTCAGACCCTTTTATCGACTTTAATGGAGATTGGGGAGAGCCTTTATCGGGCGGGATTTAGAAAGTTAGTTTTTATGAATTCTCATGGTGGTCAACCGCAAGTGGTGGAAATTGCGGCTCAGGATTTAACGGTAAAGTATCCAGATTTGATGGTATTTCCCCTATTTACTTGGCGAGTTCCCAATGAGAGTAAAGCGCTTATCTCCGAAAAAGAGGGGAGACTGGCAATGCACGCGGGGGATGCCGAAACGAGCTTAATGTTAGCGATTTTGCCGGACTGGGTGAAGATGGAAAAGGCCGTGGCGGAATATCCTCCGGAACGTCCGGAAGGGAGTTTATTAGGAACCAAAGGGCCATTAACTTTTGCTTGGTTAACCGAGCAAATTAGTAACAGTGGGGTGGTGGGGGATGGGACTGCGGCGACGAAAGAGAAGGGCGATCGCATTTGGGAATCCTTAGCTGAGGGCTGGGTGCGCGTGATTCAAGAGGTGTATGAACTTCGCCCTCAATCTTAACAACATCGCTGGCCTTTTTCTGGGTAAGCCACCGAGGAATTAACTGGAGTTTTTAAAAGGCTTGACTCCAACAAAAAATGACATTCGAGAGACCCTTTAACGGTGGATTTGATTCGGGTCTGATAGCAGCAGATAAAACAATTAACGACATTTTTTTTTTGAGATTGTTCCCTGCTTATAATTTTTCAAAAAAGATGGACAGTTGGCCCAGTATAAGTCAAAATCAATGGGCGGACTATTAGAGGAGAATTATGCGAATTTTGCTGGGGGGACTGTTAGCCAGCTTTGTATTATGGGCATTTCCAGTATGGGGACAAATTTCGGAGTCCCAAGTGGTGGCGCTGGTGGAAGCACTGCGCTTGGTTACATCCAATTCATCGGGGAGGGATCATGGACTTGAGAGTGCCTGGAATATCAAACCGGCAAATATTAGAAGGTGGTCAAGGCTCTGTATTGGAGAGGAATTAACTCCGGAAGAATTTAATTTGGACCGGACGAAGGCGCAATATATTTTAGTGTGCGTGATGGAGGATGTGTTGCGGAATGAGTATCCCCTGAGTGGCGACAATGAAAACATTGCCGTGCGTCGTGCGGCAGCTTGGTGGGTGTCCGGTGATGCGAATTTGTACGATCGCAGTGAGTTTCGTCACTATACTCAGCAGGTCCTCGAACTCTATCAAAATCTTCGCGCCCAACCCAGTGATTTTCTCCCCACTCGCACTGCTAAACCCCTTCAATAAGCAACGGTTTCTGACCCGGATAGCCGTTCGCCCGAACTCCTCACACCCTAACAAACGCGAGTTCAAACAGAACCCAGGCGGGAAGAAGAGGGGAAGTTTTTGTCTTTCAATCAAACAACACCGCTGAAAATTTAGCCCCTCAACCCCAATCGACAAGGCTATGAACTGAGTACCCAACTCGGCAGATAGTTTAGAACTTCCTCAGTCTGGACTTCGACGGATTGTTTGAGGGGAATGATAATAGCGAATTCTGTGCCTTCTCCGGGTTCGGAGAAACAGAGTAGCTGTCCCCCATGTTTTTCGACGACGATCTGGTAACTAATCGACAATCCCAGTCCAGTCCCTTTACCCACAGGTTTAGTGGTAAAGAATGGGTCAAAGAGTTGCGTTTGCAAGTTTTCTGGGATGCCGTATCCATTATCGCGAATCCGAATGATCACGAAGGAGGGACGGGGGATTGTTCCCGGGATTGCTGCACAAACCTCGGAGGGGTGAGTGGTGATGGAAGCGCAGGATTTCAATCCCAGGTAGCGATCGCCCGCAGATATATCCCTGACTTGCTCCCAATTTTGCGTTCCCAGACCCCGGTGAGCGATCGCCCGTTTCCAGTCTCCTGTAATCAGTTCGGTCCTAATCTCTATTTTCCCAACTTTGTCCGGCTTTTCTTCCACCGCATCGATCGCATTACTGAGGATATTCATAAACACTTGATTGAGGGAAGACGCATAGCATTCTATCTGGGGCAGCTCATGATATTCTTTGAGAATTTCGATGGGAAATTCTCCCGAGGTAGACTTTAAGCGATGTTGTAAAATCAATAGGGTGCTGTCAATTCCTTCATGAATATCCACAGGTTTCTTATGCGCTTCATCGAGTCGAGAAAAATTTCGCAGACTCTGGACAATTTCGTGAATCCGTTCGGTTCCGAGCAGCATGGAAGAGAGCAAACTGGGAAAATCTGACCGGATAAAGTCGAGTTCGATCGCTTCGATTCGTTCAAGAATCGCTGGGCTAGGTTCCGGGTAATGCTCCTGATACAAATCAATCAAACTGAGCAATTCGTTGCTATATTCATGGGCATATTCCAGATTGCCATGAATAAAGTTAACCGGGTTATTCACCTCATGAGCAATTCCGGCGACCATCTGCCCAAGACCGGACATTTTTTCACTTTGAATTAATTGGGTTTGAGTCTGTTGCAGTTCTTCCAGGATGCATTGGAGTTGTTGGGCTTGGGTTTGAGCTTCTAGGGCAACCGTCTGACTGGTGTCATACATTTCCGCGTGTTCGATCGCGATCGCCAGTTGATTCGCCACCGCCTCCAACAGTTCCACCTCGCGATCGCTCCAAGGTCGAGTGATCCCGCAACTCCCGGCAGCGATCGCTCCGATTGCCCCCGATCGCGTTTGGATCGGTAAAGCCACAATCGACTTGAATCCTCCCTGCACACAAAACTCGCGCATTTGAGAATCTCTCGCATTCTCTACCTGATCAACAGTAACCGTTTCTCGCTTAATCAACTGTTCCCCAAACAACCCGATATCGTCAGCACAATAGTACCCCAACAAACTCGCACATTTCGCCGTCCGGGCTTCTTTCACCACTTCCCAGGCTGGGAGTGCGGCATGGGGACGATACCACATAAAAAAGCAGCGATCGATATCCAGAAGACTCCGGATCTCGCTCACTGCCGTCTCTAAAATCGTATCCAAATCTAGGGAATACCGAATCTGACTCGCTAACCGAAACAACAATGCCTCCCGGCGACTTTCTTCTAACTGCGATTCGTGGAGGATGGCATTTTCTAGGGCTGAGGCGGCTTGAGATGCCAGCATGGTTAACAATTTCAAATCCCCAGCAGCATAACTGTGCGCTGACAAGGTACTGACCGAAATCGCCCCAATGACGCAATCATTCGTCTTCAGGGGAACCGCAATCAGGGATTTGACCGGGATTTCATCCGCAGCTTTTCTGGGGTCGCTACTAACTTCGTTGACAATTTCTCCGATTCCCAAGGCAATCACTTGACCGACAATTCCCTCTCCCACCTTGAGATTGGCGGCTGCCTCTCCCTCTTGTCCAAATTGGGCCAAGGTTTCAAGTTCTCCCGTACTCGAATTGAGTAATCGGATCGATCCCCTACTGGATTTGAGCAGCCTCTGGGCTTCATCCAGCACGACTTTAGCCACTTCCTTAACATCCAAGCAAGCGGTTAATTTTTGAGAAATATTGTACAGCAGGGTAATTTCTCGATATTTATCTAACGCTTCATGAGCCAGTTGCTTTTTCTCTTGCTCTTTTTTGGCAAAATAGGCCAGTAGATTCCCCACAGATTTGGCTTCCTCTCCTCCTCGGACCCAGCCCAAAACTTCCCCAGATAGCTCAATCGGATAGCTTTCTGCTTGTTCCTCGGTGGGGGTTCCCAGGAGGATCTGTCCTTCTGTATCCCAAATCGTGCAGCCTTCACACTGAATCGCGGTCAAAAGTGGGACCAAAATCTCTCTAACCTCTGACTTAACCAGAAGCCGCCTGAGATTAATTTTAAAAATTTGAGTGCTTCCTTTCATCCGAGTTCCCTCTAGCTATCTAATGTTACAAAAGATTGGACGCTTATTATTGTATGAATCTGATTACATAAAAATTTATTTCACTCTCTGAAGGAAAATCTTTTTTCTCCTCTAGCTTTCCCCTGCCCTTGAGGAAGCCGTCTATTTTTCGCAGATCCTGATGCTGGGCGTTCTACCTGGCTTTCAGTTCTGCGTTAGTGGATATCTATACCCTTATGCCTTCCATATTGGATTTGCATCTACCATGAGGTAGAGATGGCTAATAGACCTCTTGCAAAAAAAAGGATTGATCCCCCCAACCCCCCTTAAGAAGGGGGGCTTTTTAGAATTTTGCAAGAGGTCTAATGAGTTAGTCCAACGCGATTCTCCCTAAAGTGATTCTGGGGATTTTTTATGTTCTTTATCGACCTGGGATCGCAGGCTTTTAAGGTTCTAACTTGAGAGTTAACTTTTCAACCGGCTCACTCTTGAAAACCCCCTCTATTTTTTTATTTTATCTCTTGATCGCCCCAGTTTGCTCAGGGGACCCAATCCTGATTGTACTTATACACTAACCTGGGGTTTAAAAAAGTGCCAACGGTTGAATTACGGAGATTTTTTTAGAAAACCTCCGTATAAATACGGAAGGGGGAGGCCAGAAGATACGGAGATTTAGGGATAAAAGAGACCTGAAAGGTAAATAGAATCAAGGTTTTTCAAACAAAAAGCGCTAGAGGGTGAGGATAAACCTGTTAAAAAGGGACGGGGCCGGTCGTATCCTTTTATACAAATTAAGATAAAATGGGCCAAGGGTTCACCGTAAACAGAATCAAGGAGCAAAACTCAATCCCATGAACAATCAGTATAAACAATTTCAAATTCGGTCTTGGCAACCGGGCGATCGCACCGATGCAGGGGCAGTCATTGAGTCAGTTTTAGCGGAATATGGCCTAAAGTGGGACCCGGTTGATGCCGATCGCGATGTTCTGGAAGTTGAAACAGCCTATCACGATACTGGGGGTGAATTTTGGGTCATAGCACATTCAGATAAAATTGTCGGTACTGCCGGATACTATCCTATCTCGCGAGGGAACAATGCGGTGGAGATTCGCAAAATGTACCTGTTACCCGAGGTGCGAGGTCAAGGTTTAGGAACATTTATCCTTAAACAACTCGAAGAGGCGATCGCCCATCGCCATTTCTCAGAAATCTGGATAGAAACCGCCAGCGTTCTCACCGAAGCCGTGCAACTCTACGAACGCAACGGCTATCAACCCGCAACCGGCGTGGAAACAGCTCGGTGCGATCGCCTCTATGTCAAGGGCCTTCAAGCATAACGCAAACCGGGAAACGATTTTCTCACACTGGCCTTGGTTAACGCGGGGCCGAAAAGACTGGTGCGATCGCCTCCTGCATCATGGCGATCGCAATCTCAAGGCAATAGCCGCAATTAACCCAAAATAAATCCAATTCACCGGCAATCCACTCGCTTTTTACCCCAGGGATCAAAGGTGTAAAACAGCAATTCCTTTGCCCTAAATCCGCTCTTCAGTTTGTAGTTTTGTAGTAACGACTTCAGTCGTTCCCTAAATCCGCTCTTCAGTTTGTAGTAACGACTTCAGTCGTTTCTTAAGTAATGAGGAAAAATTCACCCACCTCCCACCTCATTCCATATCCCTATCTTCACCAAGATTGAGCGCGCTATACTAAAAAGAGAGTCTGAACATCAGGCCAAATCTTGGAGGGAATCTATGACACAAAGCCTGGACCCCTATATTGTCCCACCTCCCTTTCCCGACCATACTCAATTACCCGAGTCCGATGGTACATTTGTTCATAACTTTTATGCCCATCCCCAAAGCATTCTACTGACGGACTCGATTGGTCCGGTATTGGAACGAATCCATCCCGATGGACAATATGCGATCGGACAAGACTGCGGCATTTACTGGCGAGAAACGGAACCCCCAGAACAAGGCGCAGAGACACCGGATTGGTTTTACGTTCCCAATGTTCCTCCGAACTTAGACGGTGAAATTCGCCGGTCCTATGTGTATTGGAGAGAATATGCCTCACCATTAATTGCCCTCGAATTTGCCTCGGGGACTGGGGAGGAAGAACGCGATCGCACCCCACTCAACAGAAGCGCAGATGCACCCCGAGAAAAACCTGGTACGTTTTGGGTGTATGAAAAAATCATCAAAATTTCTTACTATGGAATTTATGAAATCAAAACCGGAAAATTAGAGGTTTACAACTTAAGCAACGGGTATGATTATCAAAAACTAGAACCGAATGAACGGGGACATTATCCCATCTCCCGATTAGGCATAGAATTGGGACTGTGGCAAGGCAGTTACCAAAATCAAACTCAACTCTGGTTAAGGTGGTGGGATGAAGAAGGAAATCTGTTGCTGACTGGAGCAGAACGCGCCGAAGTTGCACAACAACGAGCCGATCGCGCCGAGCGTTCCCAACGAGAGGCTATCCCCCGTTTATTAGGGATGGGGTTGACTCCAGAACAGGTAGCTGATACCAAATCCGGTTGTTAAAAGTCGGTTTTCGCTTTGAGCCCGCGCAGGCGGGCTTCGTCCGTGTAACCCCACCCTTTAGGGTGCGGGTTTTTACAGACCTTGAGCAACCGGATTCCGTATGAAGCCCTGAATTTGACCGTAGAACAAGTCCGAGAAATAAGTTAAAATTGAATCATTTCATGCGCAAATTGAAAGTGTGTTTGATTAAAAGAAACGCACTTTTTCTGTATTTTAGATATAATATCAAACCCGGTGAATTAATCTAAAAGACCATTCCTTCCTCTTCTCCCCCTGCCCTTTTAGGGAAGGGGGTTGGGGGGTTAGGTCAGCGTTCCTAATCGAGCAAACCTGATATAATAACCACCAACCAATGACAAATGACCAATGACAAATGACCAATGAAAAATGACAACCGACAAATGACCAAACAAGAATATCTATGGAACTACGACAACCAGGCGATCGCCGTTGCTTATGAAACCCGAGGGCAGGGGATGCCTCTGTTATTACTGCCCGCTTTCAGTACCGTGTCCAGTCGCGATGAGATGGGGGGGATGGCGGAACGGTTGGGCGATCGCTTTGAAGTCGTGGCATTGGATTGGCCCGGGTTTGGAGACTCGGACCGCCCCGGGGTCCAGTATGGACCGGAATTTTACCATCAGTTTCTGGGGGATTTTGTGAGTTCGGTCTTCCCGGGGCCCGTTGCCATTGTGGCGGCAGGACATGGGGCCGGATATGCCATGAAATTGGCAAAAACCCACCCCGAACGGGTTTCTAAGGTGGTGTTAGTGGCTCCTACTTGGCTGGGACCCCTGCGGATTATGGGAGTACCAGAACCTGTACGGGATTTTGTGAGAGAAACCGTGCGGACTCCGGGCATTGGTGAGTTTCTTTACGATTTGAATACTCACCCGTCATTTCTGGAATTTATGTATAAACAGCACGTTTTTGTAGATCCGGCCAAGTTGACCCAGGAATTTATTGCTCAAAAGCGCGACAGTACCCAACACCCAGGGGGCAGATTTGCCCCGGTTGCCTTTGTGACGGGGACTCTGGACCCGGCAGGCGATCGCCAGGAGATATTCGCCCAATTTCAACCCTTACCTGTTCCGGTGAAGGTGATTATTGGCACCTTGGCCCCCTCGGGTTCCCAGTCGGTGATGGAGGCAGTTGCCCAATTGCCTGGGATGGAATCGGCGCGGGTTGCCGGTTCCCTGGGAATGCATGAAGAATTTCCGGAGGAGGTGGTTGAGGCGATCGCCGACTTTTTATAATCGGGGGAGGTTCGCGATGGACCAGGCATACTTATAGAGTCTGGTCTATACCCGAGTCTGGATGCTACCGCTTGATTTAATCTTAAAACTTGCTAACAATTTGCAGGATCCGGTCCACGTTGTTATATGATAAATTCTTGACATTATGGTGGGCGGTGATGAAACCGACTCTCCTACTCCTGCTAATTCTGACGCCTACAACCCCCGATTTTCCTAGGTTTGACTCGATTCAACTCTCAATAAAGTTAAATATTGTTACAAGAAGTTTTTTCAGAATTAAAATTGTGGTATAAATGGTTACGATGAAGTGGAGTTATTCCCGCTTCAACACCCCATAGTTGTGTAAATCGTTAAATTTTGTCAAAGTGGGAGCGTAATAAAGATGGGAGAATGCGGTCTGCGGGTTTCAGTCAAGCGGAAGTGACTGCCTGAGGAGCCTGCTCAAGGATAAAAAATCGGCTGCTTATTTGTCGTTAAAGATACAGCGTTTATTGTTTTTATAAGAATAAGGTAGGATTTTCCCACCTCGTTATTAACAAAAATTCTCAATAGATAGAGGTAAACCATGAAAGGACTCGGGATGTTGCACAAGGCACAGGGATATCGGAATCCAAAGGATACCTGGTTTAGTTATTTTGGGGGTGCGACTCGACCCCACCGAACCGAGGAGATTTCCCCGCCTTGCAATCCCCAAGACGGAACGGGGGATAGTCCTTTATCCCTGGCCCAAGCGGGCGATCGCCTGCGAGTGAGTCAGATCAAGGGGGGGAGTTCCCTGAACACCTATCTGGAAGAAACGGGGGTGAGACAGGGGACCGAATTCGTCGTCATCGATCGCAGCGCCAGTGGATCAGCGATTGTGATGATCGGGGATCAGCAGATTGGGTTAGGGGCTGGGATGACCGGGAATATCCTTTGTGTGGATTCGACCCAGGGCGGCGCGGAGGTTCCAGAAATTGTTCCCCCCCACAAAGGGCTAAAAACCCGGTTGCGAGAGATTGCGGTGGGTGCAAAAGGGCGAATTCTCGGCTATGAACCGACAAACCGCTGCTATAAGCGCCGACTGCTTTCGATGGGATTAACCCCGGGAACCGAGTTTAAAATTATCCGCCACGCCCCCCTAGGCGACCCGACGGAAATCAAAGTCCGTGGATTTAGCCTAACCCTGCGGAAAGACGAAGCCGATGCACTCTGTATAGAAAAGGTGGAGCGATGAAACACCCGATTATTGGCCTAGTAGGTAACCCGAACTGCGGGAAAACTTGTTTATTCAATGCTTTGACCGGATCCAACCAGCGCGTCGGCAACTGGCCGGGGGTCACGGTGGATCGCAAAGATGGCAGTTATCGCGATGGCAATCGGGAGATCACTGTGGTGGATCTGCCCGGGGTCTATTGCCTGGATGCGGAAGATGATGAAACGGGACTGGATGAACTGGTGGCCCGGGATTATCTGTTGTCCGGGGAAGCGACGGCGATCGTTAATATTGTAGATGCCTCGAATTTAGAGCGAAATTTGTATCTGACAACGCAATTAATCGAGATGCGGCTGCCGATGGCGATCGCCTTGAATATGATCGATGTGGCGAAAGAACGGGGGATTAATATCGACCCGGTGCTCTTGTCGGAACGCTTAGGCTGTCCGGTGATCCCGATTGTTGCCACTAAAGGGGAAGGGTTGAGTGTCTTGCGGGATACGATCGCCCAACAAGTAGACCGTCCCACCCTGCCTCACGCTTACGTCCCCTATCCGGCGATTCTGGAACAAGCCTTTTTAGACATTGAAACGGCGATCGCAGACCGAAAAATCACCGTTGCGCCGCGATGGGCCGCCCTCAAACTGTTGGAATACGACGATCGCGGGGCCTCAGTCAGTACGGACTCGGAATTGGACCGCATGATTGTCACCCACCGGCGCAAAATTCATCAGGTTCTGGAAGAAGACCTGGATATTATTATTGCCGACAGTCGGTATAGTTACATTCACCAAATTACCCAAGGGGTGACCGAACGCCAGGGAGAAGTGAGTGCGAGTATGACAGAAAAAATTGATCGGATTGTCCTGGATCGCTGGTTGGGGATTCCCATCTTTTTAGGGGTGATGTATCTGATGTTTTTGTTTACCATCAACATCAGCAGCGCCTTTATCGACTTTTTTGATATTCTCACGGGCGCTATCTTCGTGGACGGATTGGGCCGATTCCTGGCCAGTATTGGTACTCCTGGATGGTTGGTGGCCCTGGTGGCCGATGGCGCAGGAGGCGGGATTCAAACGGTTTCCACCTTTATTCCGGTGATCGGATTCCTGTTTTTGTTCCTGTCGGTTTTGGAAGATTCTGGGTATATGGCCCGGGCCGCTTTTGTCATGGATCGGTTCATGCGGTTTGTGGGACTGCCCGGGAAATCCTTTGTGCCGATGTTGGTGGGATTTGGCTGTAATGTGCCGGGGATTATGTCCAGTCGCACCTTGGAAAATCCGCGTGATCGCCTCTTAACCATCGCCATGAATCCGTTTATGTCCTGTGGGGCGAGGTTACCCGTCTATGCCTTATTTGCCGCTGCCTTTTTCCCGGTTGCCGGTCAAAATATTGTGTTCGGGTTATATATCATTGGCATACTGGCGGCAGTGGTGACCGGGTTAGTGTTGAAGCAGACCCTGTTGCCGGGAAAACCCTCCACCTTTGTCATGGAACTCCCTCCCTATCACCTTCCCAGCTTGCGCGGGGTGATGATTCATACCTGGGACCGCCTCCAAGGATTTATCTTGAAAGCGGGTCAAATTATCATCATTATGGTGATGGTCCTGGGGTTGTTAAATTCCGTGGGAGTTGACGGGTCTTTTGGGAACCAAGATAGCGATCGCTCAATGTTGAGTGTCACCAGTCAAGCGATTACCCCAGTCCTCTCCCCGATGGGAATCCAGCGCGAAAACTGGCCCGCTACCGTGGGGATTTTTACCGGAGTGTTTGCCAAAGAGGCGTTAGTGGGGACTTTGGATTCTCTGTATAGTAACATGGCGCGACAACGGGCGATCGGCCAGGATGAAGCAACGGCAGAGGAATTTGACTTTTGGGGACAAGTCCAAGAAGCATTTGCCTCAATTCCGGCCAATTTAGCCAAAGTTCCGGCAGCGTTGCTTGATCCCCTTGGTTTAAATATCCAAGACTCCTTGGACAGTGAGGAGAGGGGCGCAGAGACGGGCGTTGTCGCGGGTACTTTTGGCGAAATGAATGCTCGCTTTACGGGACAAGCTAGTGCCTTTGCTTATCTGTTGTTCGTCCTCTTATATTCCCCCTGCGTGTCCGCCATTGCCGCGATTCATCGGGAAACCAGTATGCGATGGATGTTGTTTGTGGCATTCTGGACGACCGGGTTGGCTTATGGGAGTGCGGTGATGTTCTATCAAGTGGCAACTTTCTCACAACACGCGATCGCCTCCTTCTTGTGGATTGTCGGTGTGGTGCTATGTGCTGTTGCCAGTGTTGTCCTGATGAAACTCTCCGGACCCGTTTTGCCGGTTAAGGGGTCAAGGCGATCGGCAGCAGAAACAGCAGGATGAGCGAGGGTTTAGGATTAGATACGAAAGCAAAATTCCGGATCGATCCCCCCAACCCCCCTTAGAAAGGGGGGCTTTTGAGGATTTTGCAAGAAGTCTATTGAGGTAAATCTGGTTACCTCATCCCTTAATGCTAACCAACTCGCTCACGGTTTTCAAAGTAGGCGTTCTCTCTTCTGGATGAGTCAGGAAAGATGATATTAATTGAGATTCAAACCTATTTATCCCAACAGGGTCAAGCCTCCCTGGGACAACTGGAACAGCATTTTCATGTTAATTCCCATGCCTTGAGTCCCATGTTGGAGAAACTGATTCGGAAAGGGCGAGTGCAAAAAATAGTTTCCTCTAATCGTTGTGGCAGTTGTGGCAGTTGTGCTCCAGAGACTCTGATTATGTACTACTGGGTAAAAGGGGACTGTCCCGCCACTGAAACACTCTCTTCCGCTTGTCCTGATTCCCGATAGAGGAATTATTGAGATGGTTTGTCATATTAGCTTAAGAAAGCCTCTCAATTAACTCCAAAACCCACAGGACAAGAAACCGGGTTTCTGACCTAGATTGGGTGCGAATTGCCAGAAATGTTGCTAAGAAACCCGGTTTCTAACCCTTGCGGTAACACCCAAACTAGACCCAAGGGACAAGAAACCGGGTTTCTGACCTAAATTGGGTGCGAATTGCCAGAAATGTTGCTAAGGGGATTGCAAAATATAAATCCTCCAAACGTTGAACTGAAAGGAAGGTAGGTGTAGGGGCGCAATGCTTGCGCCCCTACATTGACGGGACTACTTCGTTGAGCAGTCAATACGAACGTTTTGGAGATTTTATTTTTTGGAGTTCCCTTAAGAAACCCGGTTTCTAACCCTTGCGATAACACCCGACTCGATTGAGTAACCTGCCAATGATAAAAATTTACTGGTATTTGTTCTCAATAAACAAAACTCATTTGGTTTAATTGTATCAGAAAATCTGGCCGAACTGCGGGGATTTAAGTTTTGTTAAAAAACCGGGAAAACCTTGCTAAAATCTAAACAAAGTTTTATTCTAAGACTAAAGAGTTTTATCCAGGGTGAACTTTTAGTCCTGAAGCCATTGGCGATCATGGATTGAAAAATACCCGGGGCTAGGGGAGGAAAGGGAATGGTGAATCAAACGGCAACCACGGGAACCGGAAATGTTAAATTAGTCCAGGCAGTTGAGGGTTGTGTGCAATTGCGGGCAGGGGATAGCACGGGCATTCTTTACCTGAATCTGCTTGGGCAACAGGTGGGACAAGAACCGGGAATCGTGGCGGTTTCTACGGAGGAAAAAACGGGGGATTTAATTATTGTCTTTAATCCTCATGTTATTCCCCTGATTCAAGTGCTAGAAATGCTGCAAGGGTGGGGAATTTCGGGGATAAAAAGCGACGCGGACCCGGTAAAGCAAGTGGGGAATTTTCTGCTGCATCATCAAGAATTGGAGACATTGGCCCCGATGATTGCCGGGATGTTGGTGACTCAGACGCTGAAACTGCGGGGGGGATGGGCGTTACTGGGGAATGTGATCGCGGCGAGTGTGACGCGACAGGCGATCGCCCAGTTGGAGCAAAACTCCACCGATGCCGCTGTGATCACGGTGCCAGCGGTGGCAACTCCGGCACCGACTGCTGCTCAATCAGCGGTGAAAGCGCCATCGGGGATGGGAGTCGCAATCGTTCATGCCATTCCGGGACGAGTGCGGTTGCGGGTGCCAAATATTGCCAAGGATAGCACTTGTGCCGATCGCCTCCAAACTGCCCTCTGTGCCCAACCCGAAGTTACCGAAATCCGCCTAAATCCCCTCACCGCCTCGATTGTGGTTCAGTATGAAATTGCTGCCGGATTAGATGAATCCTGGCGATCGCACCTAGTGGAGATGATTCAACAGGCGATCGCCGATTCCTTACCGGAAGAAACCCCCATCCCCAAACCCGATTCCCCGGAAGAACCTAAGTATCCCGAAGAAACCCCAGGAGTCGCAGAAGTAGAACCGAATGTGAGTCTCACCCCCGATGCTGACGAGGATGCCTTGAATTATTTTAACCCTTGTTTTGCGCGGGCATTTGTGAATGCCATGATAAATCGGTTTATGGGGGCGTCGGTGTAATCTCACGGGTTAGAAACCCGGTTTCTTGTCCTGTCGTTATCGCTGTAATCGCACCGAGGAGAACCAAAATGATAGCAGATATAGAAATTTGGAACAAATCCAGGAATCCCCTCGCCGAAGTGACGCGGACTTGGGTTGCCTGTACCTTGGTTCATGCCATCCCGGGACGAGTCAGGTTTAGAGTCCCGCGCCTCGCCCGCGATCGCCCCTACGCCGATCGCCTCGAACAAGCAATGGCGAGTCAACCCGGGGTGATTCAAGTGCGAGTCAATCTCACTGCCGCATCCATCGCCATTCACTACCAAACCCAGGGGATGAGCGATGAAAGAAGGCGATCGCAATTGCTGAAAGTGATTCAACAAACCGGGCAACTCCAGCAGTCACCGGAACATGAGATAAAACCCGTCATTCCGGAACTTCCGGCACCAGAACCCGAGAGTCATGATATCATATTGCCTGCCATTGCCACCCTGTTGGCGATTCTAGGCGGTCCCCTGAGATTGCCGATTCCGCGAACCATCATGGCGGGAAGCGTTGCCTGGGCTGCTTTACCCGTGGCTAAACGGGCGATCGCCAGTGTTTTAGCCGAACGCCGACTGAATATCGACTGCTTGGATTTAATGGCGATCGCCCTGTCATCCTTGCGCGGGAATTTGCTCACTCCTGCCTTAGTCATGACCCTGCATGAAGTCGGGGATACCATCCGCGATCGCACCGCCCGGTCCTCTGCCGCCCGGACTGCGGACCTCATGGACACCATCGGGCGCTTTGCCTGGGTGGAACGCCAGGGAGAAAAACAGCAAATTCCCGCCACTGAGGTAGAAATTGGAGAAACCGTAATTGTCTATCCTGGGGAACAAATTCCCGTGGATGGCATTGTCTTACAGGGAACCGCCACCATCGATCGCCAGAAACTCACCGGCGAATCCATGCCGATTGTCGCTGAAAAGGGAACTCAGGTTTATGCCTCCACCCTCCTCCGGTCCGGGGAATTGTATATTAAAGCGGAACGAGTCGGGGCCGCCACCCGGGCAGCAGCGAGTTTAGAATTAGTGAGAAAAGCCCCGGTCCATGATACCCGCATGGAAAATTACGCCGCGAACATCGCCGATCGCGCCGTCCTGCCTGCGGGAATCTGGGCTGCCCTAGTTTGGGCGCTGACTCGCGATCCAGGACGGGCGGCAGCGATTCTCACCTTAGACTTTGTGACCGGAATTCGCGTTTCCGTCCCCACCAGCTTTATGGCAGCCCTGACTCATGCCACCCGACATGGGATTTTAATCCGCAGTGGACGCGCCTTGGAACAATTAGCCGAAGTCGATACCGTGGTATTTGACAAAACCGGCACTCTCACCCAAGGGAATCTGTCCGTGGTTCGCATCACCACCGCATCGGAGGCAATTTCCGAGGCGGAAGTGCTGGAGTTGGCTGCGGCTGCGGAACAACGGATTTCTCACCCCGTAGCTGAGGCGATTGTGGCGGAGGCCCAGAACCGGGGAGTGAGACTCTTGTCTCGGGGAGAATGGCACTATGAGGTGGGTTTGGGCATTCAGGCGGAGATTGCAGGGCGAACGGTGTTAGTCGGTAGCGATCGCTTCTTGCGCCAGTCTGGAGTGACAGTGGACTGTCTGACGGATCAGCAACGGCGATGCGATCGCGGATTGGACTGTGAACAATCAGATTGTGCGCTGAATGTCAACTGTTCTTTGATTTATGTGGCTTGTGAGGGCAAATTCCAAGGCGTCATCGAATATGCGGACCCCTTGCGAGAGGAAACCCCTGCGGTAATCCAACGGTTGCAGTCAGAATATCACATTCAGGTGCAGATGCTCACCGGGGATGAACGTCCCCGCGCCCTTGTGGTTGCTGAGAAACTGGGGATTCCCGCCTGTCATACCCATGCCGAAGCCTTTCCCGAACAAAAAGCCGCCCTTGTGCGAGAATTACACGAATCGGGGAAAACCGTTGCCTTTGTGGGGGATGGGTTGAATGATTCCGTTGCCTTAGCTTATGCGGATCTGTCCGTGTCCTTTGCCAATGGATCCGATGTAGCCCGAGAAACCGCTGATGTGGTATTGATGGAGAATGATTTGTCTGGATTGCTAGATGCGATCGCGATCGCCAAGGAAACCCAGCAGATTATACAACAAAATACCACCTTAGTGGTCGGGCCCAATTTAGCCGCCCTGGTTTTAGCATCCACCCTCGGACTGCACCCCTTAGCCGCCACGGTGGTTCACAACGGTTCAGCGATCGCCGCTGGATTAAACGGGTTACGTCCTCTGATGCACATCGATCCCCCGCGATCGGCATCAGAACAGACCGAACCCAACCGGAATTAATACCCCTTACCCTTACTGGAGGAATTGTATCATGGGACTCATTCATTGGAAACAAGCCGGAATCCAACAACATTTCGGTGAAATGATGGAAGCAGGAAAAGGAGGACGTGCGATCGCCTTGGGAATCGGCGCAGTGGTCCTGGCACCCATTTTATTACCGGCGATCGGCAAAGTCGCCAAACCCATCGCCAAAGCGACCCTAAAAAATGGCATTACCCTCTATGAAAAAGGCAAAGTTGCTGTTGCTGAAGCCAACGAAGTCTGGGAAGATATTTTAGCAGAAGCCAAAGCCGAAGCAATGGCTCAATCCCATCAAATGCCCAACCCTGAACCGAATCAAAATCATAAAGGATAACCTCAAATCCGGCGGGGGTTTAAACCCCCGCCTCATAGCTAAAGTCGGTTAAAACCGACTGAAAACATCACAGGATAAGCACTCAACACCGGCGGGGGATAAATCCCCCGCCTCATAGCTCAAGTCGGTTAAAAACCGACTAAAAACACCATCCCATAATACTTTCAGTCGGTTTCAACCGACTTTAGCTGTTAGGCGGGGGTTTTAACCCCCGCCGGTTGTCGCAGCAACAGGTGCAAGATGTCAATCAAATCCCACAAAACCCCCGAATCGCCTCCCAAATCTCCGGCATCACATTCCCCAACCCATGATCGCTATCCAACTCCACCCTCTTCACCCAAGGACGAGAAGCAGCAAATCGACGACTTGCCTCAACCGGAATCACCTCATCTTTTATCCCATGTAAAATCAAAGTTGGTAGCTGTCGCTGCAACTGATTTTCAACGTAACCTTGAGCATCATTTATAAATTGATAACTCAGAGGAATTTCCCGCTTTTCCCCATAATGATAAATCGGCAAATACCCCTCTTCTTGCCACAATTCAATCCGTTTCGGACCTAAACTCGCCATCCAATGACTCAGGAATTCAAAAGCGGGGGCTAATAAAACCAGGCGATCGACTTGCGGATATCGTTCCGCTAACCAGGCAGAAGTCAGTCCCCCAAAACTTGAGCCAATCAGGGTAACTGTAGCCGGTTCTGGTGGCAATTCCCTCGCCACTTGTTCCAGTTGTCGCGTCAGAGTCAGATGAGAAAAATCTCCCTGATTGAGATTGGGAATTTTTAGAGGGATTGATAGTTCAGTAAAGCGATCGCGCAGATAATTCGCCTTAAATGAATCAGGACTTGATGCAAATCCATGTAAGTAAATGTAAGTCGGAGGCAAATTTTCAGTCATGGTTAACGATCCTTGGCATGAGAAGGGAGCAAGATGCTCCCACTCCCGTAAAAAATCCGGGTTAAATTTAATCGATTCCTAAAATTTCCATTGATTTTTCTAGGACTTCATCGGGGTCAAAGGGCTTAGTCATGTACAAATCGGCCCCGGATTCACTGCCTTTTTGCTTGTCAAACTCTTGACCTTTAGCTGTCAACATGATAATATAAACATCTTTGATGTCGAGTTCATTTTTGACCGCATTACAGACTTCAAAGCCGCTCATTTTCGGCATCATCACATCCAGAAAAACTAATTCCGGTTTTTCCGCTTTGATGGTATTGAGCGCATCTTCTCCATTGATGGCCGTGAGCAATTCGACCCCCTCATCTTCGAGTTCTTCTAGGGTTTGTTCCATGAGAATGCGGATATGGGGTTCATCATCCACAATTAAGATTTTCTTAGCCATATAACCTCCTATAGGGGTAAACAGGAAAAGGCGCAATTCAGACGGGAAAAAGTATTTTTTCCCGTCTGAATTGCCGGATTTTCCGGGTGATTCTGCTCAGTGCGGTTACCCGAGAGAACCGGAACCGTCATCATCTAGCAAGAGAAATAAGACATTTTCCAGCCCTTTTTCAAATCGCAAGGTTTTGACGATTTCGTGATGCTCGGATAGCACAGAATTGAGAACAATCATATCAGGTCCGATCGCCATTGCCTTTTCAATGCACTCTTGACCCGTCGCTGCCTCAACCACGCTGTACCCTTTCGCCTCTAGGACATCGACTAAGGTTTTGACGGCACCGGCATCTTCATCGACGACGATCACGTTCTTTTTTGAGGCCCCCTTGGACAGTAAGGCCCCGATATTCTCAAACAGTTTTTCGGTATCGATGGGTTTGGTTAAGTAGCGATCGATGCCTAAGCGATATCCCCGTTGTTTGTCCTCAATAATCGAGAGGATGATAATGGGGATATCCATCGTTTCCGGGTCATGTTTGAGCACGGCTGCCACATCAAATCCACTAATTTGCGGCATCATCACATCGAGTAAAATCAGGTCCGGTTTCAGGGATTTTACGTCAGCGATCGCCTCCATGCCATCTTTTGCTTCCCGGACTTGATATCCACAGCTTTCTAACTCTTGGCGCAGCAGGGACCGAATGTGAGTATCATCATCAACCACGAGAATGGTTTTAACCGAATCCGTTTCCCGTTGCGGGGTGGTGACAATTCGTTCTTTGAGTTGCTTGACGAAGCTATCCAAATTGAGTTTTTCCCGGTCCGGGGTGACGGTAGACCCCAGGGTGGGTAAGCTAAAGGAGAAGATACTGCCTTGACCCGGTGTACTTTCGACCCAAATTTTGCCACCGTGATGTTCGATAATTTGTTTACAGATCGGCAGTCCTAGTCCGGTCCCTCGGGGTTTATCGGTGAGGGTATCTCCCACTTGTTTAAATTTCTCAAACACTGTATCTTGAAACTCCGGGGGGATGCCGATGCCGGTGTCGATAATGTTAACCACCACCTGTTCCTCGTTTTGGGTGGCGCGGAGGGTGACGGTCCCGGTGTCGGTGAATTTGGCGGCATTGGAGATCAGATTAATCAGCACTTGCAATAACCGATCGCGATCGGCGCTGACTTGGGGGAGTTCCGGTTCAATCTCCACTTGTACCTGTAACTGACTGGTTTGAAAGAGACTAGAAGTCGCGGCGATCGCCCGTTCCATGAGTTCACGCAGGGAAATCGGTTGCATTTGCCACTCCACTTTCCCCGCTTCCATCTTGGCGATATCCAGCACATCATTAATCAGGTTCGTCAACCGTTCCCCTTCAGAAATAATAATCTCAATGTTGTCCATGACTTGCTGCAACGCGCGCTGAGTCTTCTTGTCCGCGTTTTCGAGTGCGCCGACAATCTTATCATGGAGTTTTTTGTTGACAATTTTGGCAAATCCCACCACGGACGTGAGTGGCGTTCGCAGTTCGTGAGACACCGTGGAGATAAAGTCGGTTTTCATGCGATCGACTTCCTTCTCCGTGGTGATATCCCGGATCAAGGTGACGGTCCCGATACAGCTTGGACTTTGTTCTTCGGAAGGAGAGTCGGTGACAATGGAGGTGGCAACTGCTTTGCCGACGCGATTGTTGGTTAACGGGATTTCCGCCGATAGCACATCGCTGAGGTGTTCCCGGGATTGTGCGACTAAGGCGGCGAGTTCGGCACTCAGTCCCTGCTGGCAATCCTGACCCTTCAGTTCCGTGGGGGGTAATCCAAACATTTCTAATAAGGCGGGGTTCAAGCGAGAAATGCGATCGCGCAGATCCGTCACCAGTAACCCATCGGCGATATTGTTGACGATCGCATTCAAATAGGCTACCGTATCTTGCAATTGGTTCACCGTTCGCGCTAAATCAATGGAAATCGCCGCTTGTCCCGAGAGTAAGCGCAACACTTCCAGGCGATCGCGAGTAAAGGCGCTACGGGTGAGATTATTCTCTAAATAAACAATCCCCACCAGTTTCCCTTGATTGACAAACGGTGCACATAACAGCGACTTCACCTGATAGGTACTGACATAGCGATCGTTCGTAAATAATCCCTCCCGGATCGCATCATTTAAAACCACATTGGTTTGAGTCCGGCGGACATAATGAATAATCGACCAAGGCAGATCCGCTTTACTATCTAAGGCATCAAATCGTAACTTGACCCCCTGAGTTTTTTTGTCAAGACCCACTTCCGCTGCCAGAATCAGTTTCTCCCCTTCCGCTAACACCAGAAATCCTTTCTGCGCCCCAGCATTTTCAATGAGAATATTCATTAACTTCTCAACCAGCTTTTCAATTTGCAGTTCAGAAGAAATCGCTTGAGACGCTTTAATCACCGTGGCTAAATCCAAGGCAGCGGAACTTCCAAAAGTCGTCGCCGTTGTCATTTGAGCTATTGCTACACCCCTCCGAGAAAGGGCTGGCTTGCGTAGCTTCAACTGGGGATATTTCGCTTCTAATTGGTCCACCTTAATTTTAGCACCCCATTTGGTATAAATGGCATAAGCTTCATTCAGGTAAGTGTCGGCGAATTTATCCTGATGGCGATGGCGATAAAAATTCGAGGCCAGTTCATAAGCTAAGGCTTCCTCGGGCAGATAACCATGTTCTTTCGCCCCAGCAATCGCCCGTTCGTAACCATCGATCGCCTCTAAACTTCGACCTAAAACTCGGGCTTTCTCCGCTTCGACCAACTCATACTTATGCTGATAATTCATCGGGCCGAGTTCTGCCCATTTCCGCATCTTGTCTTGATTGCATTCCACCTGTTGCAAATACTTCTGCTGGTCTGCGGCAGTCGCGGAAGGATAGACGGATAGCAACACTAAAGAATAGTAAAAGTTGTGAACCGCCATTGTAAAAGCCCCGCTGACAGAACCGGAATATTCAGCGGCCAGGGTTGCATAAGTTAGGGCAACTTGTCGTTGTTTTAACAAAAAGTTGAGGATGGTTTTGGCGAGATAAACATTAAATAAAGACCATCCATCGTTCGCCGCTTTGAGTTTCGGCAAAATCAGGTCTTCGTTAAACACCTCCCCGACTAACCGATACTTATCCGGGGCTAACCCTTGTAAATTCGCCACCAGTTGTCGCCAGGTACTGCCGTCATAGAGGGAAATTTCATACTTGAGTTTGTGGAGTAATTCAATATAGGGAGTTTGTTTTCGCGCAACGGTTTCCAGGGAGTCTCCACTTAAAAACAAGTAACTGCAATATTTACAAGCGCAGTAACTGGCATATTCTAAATCCCCCACTTCCAAGCCACTTTGTAGCCCTTCTTGTAACGCATCAACTGCGATTTTAACCGGCTGCTTCCAATGCTGCACGAAGGCAAACACCATGTTATAAACTTGGCATTTGAGGGAGGTTGCTTGAAACCGTTCTAACAATTGCACTGAAATTTGGGCTGCATAATAGCCCCGTTCGATGTCTCCGGATCCACATAAAAGAGTGGCATACCAACTGTAAGTAAATGCAGCAATGGCAGAATGGCCTTTTTCCAGACAATGTTCTAAGGCAGTCACAACCAGTTGGAAGCATAACTCGACCTGGCTAGAATGTAAAGCCGGGGCGACTAAATTCATGAGAATTCGCATCACCGCCAGTTCATAAGGGTCAGTCATTTCCGGCAGTTCGGCAATGCCGTCGATGTCCGGTAATTGTAGGGATTGACTTCGGTCTTCTGAGGCAACTGCGAGAGAAATTCCCATCAAATTCAAGGCCGCCAATCCGGTTTCAATCGCTTGGCTAATCTGATGTTGTGCCGCATACATTTGCATTGAAATTTCATACACTTTCACCCGTTCCAGAACCACCTTCGCCTGGTTCAAAATCAGGTCAGCTAAGGTTTGCGCCGCTTGGAAATTGCCATTTAAGTATTCCGCCTCTAAGGTGGAGACATAGAGGGAGAGGGTTAACTCGTACTGGCTGTTCCAGGAATCCTCCCCTAGGAGTCTGATGCCGACTTTTAAATAGCGTAAAGCGGCTTCGTAAGCGGTGGAGAGTTTGGCTTTATTTCCGGCGATCGCATTCAATTGGGCGAGTTCATCTTTTTCTGCTTGGGTTTCCAGGAGGTCACTGCCATAGTTGAGTTGATTCACCAGGGCAAAAATGGTTTCTTCCCGTTCCTCGGGGGGAATATTATTCAGCAGTAGTTTGCCGATTTTTAGGTGAGTTTCTTTCTTCTGGTCTTCGGCAATCAGGGAATAAGCCGCCTGTTGAACTCGGTCATGCAAAAATTTATAAGAAATGCATTCTTTTTCCAACAATTCATCCAATCTGAATCCGGTTGGAGAATCCAATTTTTTCTCTGCCTCATTCCCCAGCAGCAGGGGAATTTTATATCCGGAACTCAGGGGTAAAATTAAGCCTGATTGCAAGGCGGACCAGAGTAAGGCAGCGGTGGTCATGGGGGAATTTTCACTGATAATCGCCAGAACCTCTAAGGTAAAGGTATTGCCCACACAAGCGGCTAATTGTAAGATGGTTTGGGTAGATTCCGGGAGTTTTTGAATATTGCGGGCCATTAATTCGACCACATTGCGATCGGCAATTCCCACGGCTAAAATCCGTTCAATATCCCATTGCCAGACTCCCACACTGAACTCATAACTTAAAAGTTTTTCATCCCAGAGGGTTTTGAGGAGTTGGGTCAGGAAAAAGGGATTCCCCTGGGTTTTATTGTAAAGCAGTTCCGCAAATTGAGCCGATCGCTCTGGTTCATCCAGGGTATCCGCAATCAATTCGTTGACATGAGTCCTCTCTAAGGGTTGCAACACTATTTGATTCACCGTTGCCCCCATTGATTCCAGGGCATCCCGAGTTTGAATCAGGGGATGAACCGCATTCACTTCGTTATCCCGATAAGCCCCAATCAGTAAAAAATATTGTTGGTCTAGGTCATTAATCAGTTGATAAATTAAGTGTAAAGACGCGGTATCGGCCCATTGTAAATCATCCAGAAAAATTACCAGGGGATGGTATTTTTTGCAAAAGATTTGCAAAAATTGTTGAAACACCCGATTAAAGCGATTCTGGGATTCAATCGGCCCGAGTTCAGCAATCGGGGGTTGGGGTCCCACAATGGCTTCCACCTTGGGAATCACCTCGACGATCGCCTGTCCATTACTCCCCAACGCTTCGGTGAGTTGTTGTTGCCAAAAGGTAATGCGATCGGAACTTTCCGTCAACAGGCGGTCAATCAATTCAGAAAAGGCTTGAATCAGTCCTGCGTATGGAATATTTCGTTTATATTGGTCATATTTCCCGGAAATAAAATAGCCCCGCGCCCCAACAATCGGCTTATGAACTTCCGCAACCAAAGCCGATTTACCAATGCCGGAATAACCGGAAACTAGCATCATTTCACTGCTACCTTGAGCCACCCGATGGAAGGTTGCCATTAAGGTTTCCACTTCTTTTTCCCGCCCATATAGCTTTTGGGGAATCAGCAATTGACTGGCGCGATCACGTTCTCCCACGGCAAACAGTTCAATGGTTCCCTTAGCTTCTAATTGGGTCAAACAGCTTTCCAAATCAAACAACAAACCCTGACTGGTTTGATAGCGGTCTTCGGCAGTTTTCGCCATCAATTTCAGGACGATATCCGCCACCGCTTGCGGAATTTGCGGGTTAATTTGATTGGGAGAAACCGC
Source organism: Oscillatoria sp. (assembly GCA_011390515.1). Taxonomy (GTDB): domain Bacteria; phylum Cyanobacteriota; class Cyanobacteriia; order Cyanobacteriales; family Laspinemataceae; genus Laspinema. The sequence continues at coordinate 39,575 of JAABSJ010000006.1, read as the reverse complement.
GATTTTCGCAATGTGACAATAGATTAACTCTAACGCATCAACCGCCTCAAAGGGTAATCGTCCCGTCAGCATTTCATAGAACGTCACCCCCAGGGAATAAAAATCCGTGCGATAATCCACCGCCCGATTCATCCGTCCGGTTTGTTCCGGAGACATATAAGATAAAGTTCCTTCCAAACCCGTCTCTTGACTCCAAGAGGTTTCAGAAGAGAGTCGCATGGCGATGCTAAAATCGGTAATTTTAATTTCCCCAGTTCGCGGATTAATAATCAAATTTTGGGGCTTAATATCTTTATGAACAATCTGATGGTGATGGAGTTGTCCTAGACTGGTCGTAAGTTGAATACCTAGGTGCAAAAACTCAGCCAGGGTGAGGGGCTTTTCGTCCATGCTCTTTTTCAAAGACTGGCCGCCAAAATCCTCCAAAACCAAGGCTAAACTATTTTGATAATCGGTCAAAGCTAAGGGCTTGACAATCCCCGAAATATCCAATTTTTTACAAATTTCATACTCATTTCTAAATTTAATCAGGTCTTCAATCGTCGGCGAGGGAGATGCCAAGACTTTAAAAATGGCTGTGGTCCCATCCGTGGCCTTATAGCCGCGATAAATGATAGTATTGAGGCCGGTTTCCATCGGTTCAGCCAGTTCATACCCAAGAATATTCATGGTCATTTTTCTACTCGTAAATCGTGCAGTTACAGGGCGGCAACCGTCGAGGATTTAAACCCGCGACGGTTTCATACCAAATCCGGTTGCTTCAAGTCGGTTTTCTCTATTAGCCCGCGCAGGCGGGCTTTGTTCGTATAGCCCCACCCTTTAGGGTGTGGGGTTTTACAACCGGATTCCATCTCAGGGCTTTACTGGGCTTACCGCCGTTAGTTTGTCCCTGGGTCAGGTTCCTGATTTTCAGCAAGCAACAGGAAAAAGACATTTTCTAGGCCCTTCTCAAATCGCAAGGTTTTGGCGATATCATGTCGCTCGGAAAATAAAGAATCTACTATAATCATATCAGGTTTGACCGCTCGTGCTTTTTCAAGGCATTCCGGACCGCTTGAGGCTTCGGTGACGATATAGCCTTTTGCTTCTAGGACATCGGCTAAAAGTTTGACCGCAGAAACATCCTCATCCACCACCAAAACTTTCTTTTTGGACGTTTCCTGGGAGAGGAGGAAGCCAATTTGGTTGAGTAAGTCTTCGAGATCAATCGGTTTGGTTAAATAGCGATCAACCCCGAGACGATAGCCTCGCTGTTTATCTTCGATAATGGAGAGGATGGCAATAGGAATATGCATCGTATTGGGATCATTTTTGAGGACCGCTGCCACGTCAAATCCACTAATTTGCGGCATCATTACATCCAGCAGAATCAAGTCCGGGGGGGTGGCTTTTACCTGGGCGATCGCCTCCATGCCGTCTTTGGCTTCTCGCACAGAATAGCCCGATGCTTCTAATTCCTGGCGCAGCAGGGAGCGAATGTGAGCCTCGTCATCCACCACCAGAATAGTTTTCGGGCGATCGCTACGGGGATGTTCTGGATGGGGGACGAGGGTTTGTTTCAACTGCTGGACTAGGGTCTGGAAGTTGAGTTTTGCCGGGGTCGGCAACCCACTCTCTGGGCTCAGAGGGAGGATAAAGGAAAACGTTGTCCCGGATTCTTCCTCACTTTCCACCCAAATCCGACCCTGGTGATGTTCGACAATCTGTTTACAAATCGGTAATCCCAATCCCGTCCCTTTCGGTTTATCCGTGAGGGTATCCCCGACTTGCTTAAATTTCTCGAACACGGTTTCTTGATATTCCGGGGGGATGCCGATGCCGGTATCAATCACGGAGATTTCGAGTTGCTCGTTCTGGAGTCGCGTCCGGACGGTTACCGATCCGGTTTGGGTGAATTTGACCGCATTGGAGATCAGATTAATTAGCACTTGTAATAACCGATCGCGATCGCCCATTATCTCGGGCAATCCGGTGTCAATCTCTCGGATTTGCTCCAATCCACTATTTTGAAATAGGCTGGATGTGGCCGAAAAAGCCCGGTCCACCAGTTCGGATACCGCCAACGGCTGCATTTGCCAATCCACTTTTCCCGCTTCCATTTTGGCGATATCTAGCACATCGTTAATCAAATTGGTCAACCGTTCCCCTTCGGAGATAATAATATTGATGTTATCTGCCACTTGGGCAACCGCTTTGAGGGTTTTGCGATCGGACTCCTGGAAGCTGGGTAAAATCTTGTCTTGGAGTTTTTTCTGGATCAGTTTGGCAAAACCCACCACGGAAGTGAGAGGAGTTCGCAGTTCGTGAGATACGGTGGAGATAAAATCAGTCTTCATGCGATCGACTTCTTTCTCCGTGGTGATATCGCGAATCAGGATCACGGTTCCAATACAGTGGGCAGCATCGGCTTCTTCTGATAACTCCTGGGGTAAAATCGAAGTCGCCACGGCTTTGCCGACGCGATCAAAGGCGAGTTCGACTTCTGCGGTGATCACTTCGGTGGGAGAATTCACACTCTGGGTAATTGCTTGGGCGAGGTCTAGAGGCAAAAGTCCTAAACAATGTTTCCCCACCAACTCACTTTCTGAACGGTCAAACATCTCCAACAGGGCGGGATTGACTCGGGTAATCAAACCCTGGGCATCGGTAACCAGCAGTCCATCGGCAATATTCGTGATAATCGCACTTAAATAGGCGACGGTATCCTGCACTTGTTTAACCGCCCGGGCCAGTTCTAGGGAAATCGCCGCCTGTCCAGATAACATTCGCAGGACTTCCAGGCGATCGCTGGTAAAGGCCCCTTCTGCCCGGTTATTTTCCAAATACAGTAACCCGACGCGCTTGCCTTGATGGATGATCGGGGTACATAAAACCGATTTGACTTGATGGCGGAGGATATAGGGTTCGGTGGTAAACAGTCCTGACTCAATGGCATTATTGAGCAGCAGGGGTTTCTGGGTGCGAGCAACATAGTTAATCAGTCCCAAGGGCAGATCTGAGGAGTTTTCTAGGGGAATAGAGGGCAGTAAGGTAACTTGGTCATTCTCCACGCTTCCCTCAGCCACCCGGACAAATTTACCCTGGCGATCGAGGAGTAAATGCCCGGTTTGAGCGCCAGCATTTTCCATGAGAATATGCATTAACTTTTCTAGCAAAGTTTCTAAAACAATTTCCGAAGAAATCGTTTGAGAGGCTTTCATAACCGTAGCAATATCAAGTAAAGCCGCATTGCCAACAGTCGTGGCGTGTTCTCCCGTTGTGGTTGAACTAAAATCTCCCGAGCCACTATCGCGAATCGATGCTCTGACTAACAGGTCCGGATAGGTTTTATCAAGTTGCTGAACCTTGGCTGTCGCCCCCCAGAGACCATAGTAATAGCGAGCATCGGTGAGATAAGTTTTGGCAATTTTAATCCGTCCTAAGCCCAGATAAAACTTAGCCGCCAGTTCGTTAGCAATGGCTTCAATTTGTAAATAGCCCTGCTCTTGGGCGGAGGCGATCGCCTGGTCATAAAGCTCCATTGCCTCTAGGGGACGGTCGCTAATTCGGGCCATTTCCGCCTCAACCAACAGATACTTATGGAGAAAATTCTCTTTCCCCGTTTCTGCCCATAGTTTGAGGTTTTGGCGATTTTGATGGAGACTATTCCACAGGCTGGCTTTTTCCTCCTCCTGCGCAGTGGGATAAAGGGCAGTCAGAATTAAGGAATAATAAAAATAATGTTGCGTCATGCTGAAAAACCCGAAATTCGTTCCAATGGTTTCATCCGCTTGACGGGCAACAATCAACGCGCCGCGATAGTCTTCCTGGAGAAACAAAACCAGACTCTTGAGCATCCAGAACCAATTCATGCCTACATAAAATTGATTGTCTGCCCAAAATTTTAGGGTGGCGCTTTCATTGTAATCCGGGCTATTCAGGGTAATCGGGCTATCGGTTAATCCCTGTAAGTTTAAAACCGTCTGTTGCAAAGTCCGATAACCGGCGATCATATTGCTATCGTTGGTTTCTTCGAGAAATTTGAGGTAGTTTTGCGACTTCTCATAAACATCGGGGAGTCGGTTTCCGATAATTAATTGCGTCCACAACTGATAGGTGACCGCCCAAACTCCAAAAACAATATCCCCCGTTTCCAAACTGACCTTATAGGACTCTCGATACAAGGGTAAATTGGTCTGGAGATGTTGCCAGAATGGATTAATGGTATGGGCGAATATATTATTGATTTTCGGCGTGAGGTTAGGGTTGGGAAATTTCTCCCGCAATTTTAAGGCTAAATCCCCAAATTGATAAGCCGCTTGATAGTCCTGAACACCGGCTAAAATCATGCCATAGACGACATAACCAAAGGCGGAGACATCCACGGGTCCATAGTCTAAGGTGAGGCTGACCATTTTTAATCCCATCAATTGCAGCCAGTCGGGACGATTGGCAAAATAGGTCGCTGTCCAGGAATTAACCAGCAGGTTCATCGCTACCTTTTTATCCGGGTCGGTCATTTCTGGAACGTTCAATAAATCGGGGATATTGTGCCTGAGAAGCAGGGTCTGTACTGTCTCCCGTTCGGCAACAACGGCAGCGGTTAAGTCCTCTTCCTGGCTGGAAAAATAAAGTCCAAAATCTTTTAATCCTTCGATGCCTAATTCCACTGCTTGATAATAATTATCCCCTTTGGTCATGCAAGCTGCGATATAAATGGAATAGATTTCCGCCCGTTCAAAGCGGGATTTGGCATGAGTTAATGCGCGGTTAAATAGGCTTTCGGCTTCGTCAAAATTTCCGACTAAATATTGAGATTCACCCAGTTCTCGGTGCAAGGAAAAGGTCAGGTCATAATGGGTTTCCCAAGGGTTGGTATCTAACAGGTCCATGCCTAGGCTAAAGTGAACGATCGCACTATGGTAGGCATTAGATGCTTTGGATTTTTTCCCAGCGATCGCATTCAGTTGGGCGAGTTGAAGTTTGTCCTCGACCCGTTGCAGTAATTCAACCCCAATATTCAAATGATTGACAATATCAAAAATTTTCTCCTCTCGTTCAGTTTCTGGGGTATTTTGGAGGAGAAGCTGGCCAATTTTCAGGTGCACCGCTTTTTTTTGGGCCTCGGGAATCAGAGAATAGGCGGCTTGTTGGACGCGATCGTGCAGGAATTGATAGGTGACTTGAATGCCTTCCAGATTGTCGGAAACCGTGGGAATTTTATAGGTTTCACTTAAGGGTAACACTAACCCCTCTTGTAAGGATTCCCACAAATCCGCAGCCGTCAAAGCCGGCGATCGCTCTCGAACAATCGCCAGAATATTCAAATCAAAGCGGTTGCCAATACAAGCGGCCAATTTCAAGGCATTCTGGGAGTTTTTGCTAAATTGGCGAATCTTACCCACCATTAACTCAACCACGTTATCCGTAATCCCAATCCGGCGAATCTGTTCTATATCCCACTGCCAAACCCCTTGATGAAAATCAAAGAAAAGTAAGCGATCGCGATGGAGAGATTTGAGCAATTGTGTCAGGAAAAACGGATTTCCTTGAGTCTTTTTAAACATCAGTTCAGCTAAGGGTTTAGCTTGTTCTATGCTACAACTAAAGCTATCAGCAATCAACGCCGTGACATGGGTGACTCCTAGGGGTTCGAGTTCAATGGTGGTGACCTGAGCCCCCATCTTCTCAATTTCCTCAATCGTGAGCATAAAGGGATGGGTGGGACTGACTTCATTATCGCGATAAGCCCCAATCATTAATAAGTGATGACTTTCCGCATCGGTCATCAGCAATTCAAGCAGTTTTAAGGAAGCCGAATCCGCCCACTGTAAATCATCCAAAAAGACCACCAGGGGATGTTCCGGTTGGGTAAACACATGAATAAACTCTTTAAAGACTCGATTAAATCGATTTTGAGCTTCACTCGGTCCTAATTGAGCAATCGGCGGCTGTTTGCCGATAATGGATTCCACTTCGGGAATCACCTCAATAATCATTTGACCGTTTTCGCCCACTGCTGCTAAGAGTTTCTGTTGCCATTGGGCAATTTGTTCGGGGGGTTCAGTGAGTAATTGTTGAATTAAGGATTGGAAGGCTTGAATCAGAGAAGCGTAAGGAATATCCCGCTTGAACTGGTCGAATTTTCCTGCGATGAAATACCCCCGTTGACGAACAATGGGTTTATGAACTTCATAGACAATGCTGGTTTTGCCAATGCCAGAATACCCGGCAATTAAAATCAGTTCAGCGGTTCCTAACTGGAGGGAATTCGTTGAGGCATCGGGTTGACTCTCCCCGGAAACCGAGGCGATGCGATTAAAGGAGTCTAGGAGGCTGGCTACTTCGCGATCGCGTCCGTAGAGTTTTTGGGAAAGGACAAATTGACCACTTTTATCCCATTGTCCCGGCTTGAAATCTTTGAGAGCATCCCGGTCGTTCAAATGGCTGAGACAGTAGTCTAAATCTGCTTTAATTCCGTAAGCACTTTGATAACGGTCTTCGGCAGTTTTGGCCATTAATTTCATGACAATTTCGCTCAAAGCCCGGGGAATTTCCGGCATTAAAATATCCAGAGAAACCGGCTGCTTGGCAATGTGACAGTGAATTAATTCTAACGGGTCTTCGGTGACAAAGGGCAGTTGACCTGCCAGCATTTCATAAAAGGTAATTCCTAATGAATAGAAGTCGGTGCGATAGTCTAAACATCGGTTCATTCGCCCGGTTTGTTCCGGGGACATATAGGCGAGGGTTCCTTCCAGGAGGGTGGGATGAGGGTTGAGGGTTTGAGTTTCGCGGGAGAGACGGGTGGCAATGCTAAAGTCAGTAATTCTAATGCTCAAAGGTTGAGCGTGATTCAGAATGATGAGATTGGAGGGTTTAATATCTTTATGAACGATTTGAGCTTGGTGCAGTTCTCCGAGGGTTTCTGTTAACTGAATGGCAATTTGTAAAAATATTTCTAGTCCTAGCTTTTCCGTCAGGAGGAGTTGTTTGAGGGACTGGCCCCCTTGATCATCAAAGACCAGCATCAAGGTATTGTGGACGGGTTCGATCGCCAAGGGTTTGATGATCCGATTGATCTCTAAATTGCTGGTAATTTCATATTCATGCTTTAACCGGGCCAATTCTTCCAGGGTCGGATATTCCGAAGCTAAGGCTTTTAAAATCACGGGTTTTTGGTCAGATTTACGAATCGCTCGATAAATCAGGGTTTTGCTTCCCGCTTGAATTTCTTCCGTGATTTGATAGCCAGGAATGGAGAGAGAAATTTTCGGATGAGTCATGGGAATTGGGTAATTGTAGTAAGGATAATTTGGGCGATCGCTGCTTTTGAACTCAGCGCGATCGCCCTTAAACTCCCTGTTGTATTCGCCACAGCGATCGCCCCGGAGATAGGGACTTCCAGAACCAACAAAATACCGCCTTGGAGATGAGCGCCCCTAAACCGTCTGCGCCTTGCGCCGATTGCCAGGGATGTCGTAGATGCTGGACCCCTCAAATTTTGGCGACGGATATTAATGCTTTACTATAGAACACTCAAAAATTTTTAGCAATTTTGGATGTGATGGACCACCGTTTTAGGTTCACTCACCCCGGGATTCCTGTCCAAAAAACTCACAGTCCCTTGGCTTGGGGACTGGAAAATTGGCAGTTCGATGATAAATTCCGCTCCTTGATTGGGTTGAGAAATACACTCTAAGGTTCCTCCGTGTTTTTCCACCACAATCTGATAGCTAATGGACAAGCCGAGCCCCGTCCCTTTACCGACTGCTTTGGTGGTGAAAAAGGGATCAAACAGTCTCCGGCGCACGTTTTCCGTCATGCCAATGCCATTGTCAGCAATGGTGATCCGCACCCGGGGAGAACCCAAATTTTCCAAGGGTTCGCCATCGCTATCGAACTCGGTAAAATCAACCCGTTCAGTGCGAATCCGGAGGGTCGGCAAGATTTTGGATTTACTCCCTTTACCGGAGGACATTGCTTCTTCCAAGGCATCGATCGCATTGGCAATCAGGTTCATAAATACTTGATTCAGTTGACCCGGATAGCACTCCACCATAGGCAGGTCCCCATCTTCAAAAATCAGTTTAATCGGCAACCGTCCCGGTTGAGCATTTAAACGGTGCTGTAAAATCATTAAGGTACTCTCAATCCCATCTCGAATATTAGCCCGCTTCATGTCCGATTCATCCACGCGAGAGAAGAGTCTCAAACTTTGGACGATCGCCCGAATTCGGTCGGTTCCTAACTTCATACTGGAGAGCAATTTGGGCAAGTCATCCACAAGGAACTCCACATCCATTTCTTCGATCGCCTGTTCCAGTTCTGGTACGGGTTCCGGATAGTATTTTTGATAGAGATGGAGGACAGTCAGGAGTTCTAAGGTATAGTTATTCACATGAACCAGATTGCCATGAATAAAATTCACCGGATTATTAATTTCATGAGCAATTCCAGCCACTAACTGTCCGAGTCCAGACATCTTTTCACTCTGCACCAGTTGGGCTTCGGTTTGCTTTAATTCCACCAAGGTTTTTTCCAGTTCTTCGGCTTTTTCCCGGGCAACTTGAGCGCTGTGGAGACTTTGTTGATAGAGTTGGGCTTGGTCGATGGCGATCGCCAGTTGATTGCCCACGGCTTCTAACAGTTCGATTTCATCATCACTCCAAGGCCGAATTTTGCTACTGTTGGCACAGGCAACAAACCCCCTTTTCCCCAGTCGGGTCTCGATGGGAACGGCCAAGATTGAACTCACATCTTGTTTGAGAAAAAACTGCCGCATCACGGAATCGGTTAATTTCGTCACATCATCCACTCGCACAATTTTCATCTGCACCAGTTTCGATGCCAATCCCCTGACTTCGCTGGTGGGGTAGTCGCCGAGCAAACTCGGTAAAGCGGGATGCTTGGCTTCGTTAATCACTTGCCAATAATTCGATGTATGCAGAGTTAAGTGAGTGAGGCGACCGGAATGGTGTTGTAAGGACCGTTCCGAGGACGGTTCTGGGGGTGTATCATCGGGTCCTGTCGATTCCCAGGATCTAATGTTCGATTTGGCCGGTTTATACCAAGCGAACAAACAGCGATCGACCCGTAAGAGATTGCGAATTTCGGTAACCGCTGTTTCTAAGATGCTACTCAGTTCCAGAGACTGGCGAATTTGGGTCGCCAAGCGAAATAAAATCGCCTGCCTGCGGCTTTCTTGGAGTTTGTTTTCATGGGCTAAAGCCGCGATCGCACTTGCTGCTTGAGAGGCTAAGGCGGTCAATAATTTTAAGTCCTCGGCGGTATAACCGAGAGATTCCCGGTTGCCGATCGCGATCGCCCCGATGACTTTTTCCTTGGTTTTCAAAGGGACGCACATCACCGAAGCCACACCCGGGGGTTGATTCAACCCAGATTCTGGGTCCAACTCCCATAAAATATCATTAACAATTTCTCCGCGTCCCGTCTCCACCGCCCGATTCACCAGGGTTGCCGTCGCCCCTAGTTCGCTGAAACAGCCCCCTGCCGGACCGAATGCCTGAATGGATTCTAGGCGATCGCTCCCTTCCTCCCACAACATCACCGCCCCACTACTGGCTTTAATGCCCCGTTGGGCTTCTTCCAGTACAATCGTGGCAATTTCTTTAATGTCTAAACTGCCGATGATTTTTTCAGAAATGTTATAGAGTAGAGTTAACTCTCGATATTTTCCTAGAACTTCTCGGGCTAAGGCTTTTTTTTCCACCTCTTGGGTTGCCAAACAAGAAATCATTGAGGCGATCGCACAGACTTTTTCCCCGCCACAAACCCACCCGATCAGTTCTCCATTGACCACAACCGGGTATTTACTGAAATTTGCATCCAGATCACCTACAATAACCGCCCCGCCTTCATCAATAAGGGCGATCGGACTATCCATTGCAGTCACGCAACCCTCAATTGCCGACCGAATTTCTTTTTTGCCATACAGCTTTTTAAGCGTAAATGCCATCGATTTGCTCCTCTGGTCATAAGGGTCGCGCCAACTTCACCCTTAATTTTTTATTAAACTCTTTCTTTGCTCTGTCTAGCTTAACTCAGAACCCTCCATCCAAGCGCCCTTGTTTAAAAATTTACATAGTTAGTTTAGCTCCAGTCCATAAGACGATCGGGAACAAAATTCGCTCCCTAACCCTTCAGGGGTTGCCATAACATGACTCGGTGAAGGAGTCCCGAAAGAACGTTTGTAGTCACCCCTTTAGAGGTTGCTTTAAGATGACTCGGTGAAGGAGTCCCGAAGAACGTTTGTAGTCAGCCCTTCAGGGATGTCTTTTTGATGACTCGGTGAAGGATTCTCGAAGAACGTTTGTAGTCACAACAAACCCGACCCGATTGTCAACCCCTAGTTCGGGCAAAAGTGGCCCCTCATTTGCAGATCCGTGGGACTTAGAGGCCCTAGGTTTAGGATTCCCCGATCTGCTTCGGTATGCAAACCCGAAAGTTTGAACCTTTAAAGTTACCCTCGGGTCTAAACCCTCAGAATTCCCACATTTTTGAGGAAAAAGTCACAGGTGCTCACCGTGTCAGCAAAGGTATTTACAAAGGAGCCATCCGATTCGGACCTGGTAAAGTGTTGTCAAAACAGGGATCTCCCTGCGGGCGATCGCCTCTTAAGCCAGGACTGTTTTGGTCAGCTATACCGGCGCTATCAACATCAGGTGCGATCGACCCTCTACCAACTCTGTGGGGCACCGGAGATCGATGACTTGGTACAGGAGGTGTTTTTAAAAGTCTGGAAAGGATTACCGAAACTCCGGCAACCCGCCTACTTCTCCACTTGGCTGTATCGGATTACCTGGAATGTCGCCACCGATCGCCGTCAAGGGTTTGTCAAAGAACAGGCCCAACATCGGGGATCCATCGCCTTGCTCCAAGAGGACAGCAGCCGCGATCGGCCTCCCCAGTCCGAAACCCCCGATTTGATGCACTTACATTACCAAGATTTAGTGCAACGCGGACTAGACTGTTTAAGTTTCGAGCATCGGGCGGTTTTGGTGCTTCATGACCTCGAAGACCTCCCGCAAAAGGAGGTCGCTCAAATTATGAACATCCCGGTAGGAACGGTTAAATCCCGGTTGTTTCATGCCCGAGCATCTATGCGAAAATTTCTGGAATCCGAAGGAGTGCAACTATGAATCAACCCCCAGAAAAACCCGACTGTCTCGTCAATTTTTTACGTCAACATCGCCCGGATATTCCCCCCGCTTCCCCGCAGTTAGAAGAACAAATTATAGCATCCATTGCAGGCGATCGCTCAAGAGCAAGGCGTTACTCGCCCCGCATTTTATGGCTGGTCATCCCCTCAATTGCTGCTAGTTTATCCTTCGCCTTTTTGGGGATGAAAACTTGGATATTTTCTCCTTCTCCTTCTCCTGCTATGGATTTAGTTCAGATTGAATCCTTCATGGAATATACCTGGAATGGTCTCTTGCAAGATGAAATGCTCGACCCTTCTCATGATTGGCTGTTTATCGAAGAAGAAAGTATCTCCCGCTCGGATACCGATTAATGTGGGGTTCAACTTTAACCTCAGTGGGCTTTTTTTCAACTGTCAACAAATTCAGGTTAACTCAAGAACTTTTTTGTCTTGAACCCGGTCTAAACGTTCAAGTAAAAAAACACACTACATTGCAAATTAAGTGAGGCTTCAATTATGTCTATCTCTCGTCTTTCCTTGTTCGCCGCTTTAATGCTTGCCTTGGGAACTACCACTGTCGCTTATGCTGCACCCCAACCCGTTGCAGAACAAACCATCGCTCAACGTCCTGGGGGAAACCCAGGTCGGGGTTCTGGAGGGGGCGGTCAATGGGCCGGAAAAGAAGGCTGGCTCGAACAGTTAAATCTCACAGCAGAGCAACAGCAAGAAATCCAAGCCATTCGCGATCGCTACCAAACTCAGATGGAAGCCAGTCGAGACCAAATGCATCAAAACATGGAACGCATGAGTCAAATGATGGGTGGCAATACCAGCGATAACGACCTGCGAAATCAACACAATCAAATTCTCCAGGCGCGGCAACAAATGGGACAAATGCAGTTCGAGCAAATGTTAGCCATTCGCAACGTTCTCACCCCAGAACAACGGCAGCAGTTTGCCCAATCAATGCAACAGCGTCGCCAAAACCGCGAAAACCGTCAAGGCAATCATGGGAATGGCCGGGGAAATCGTCCCGGATCCAACAGGGTCGGACCCGGACAATAGTCATTACCAACAGAGGGGTACAGTCAACCTGAGAAACCCCTCTCTATCTCATCCGGTACGACCCTCCTAGAATCACAGGACCGGATTCAATCCCAGGGACAAGGCACTGCCTTGTCCCTTTTATTGCAAGCACTCTATTTTTGGAGTGTTTCTTAATAAAACCCACAATTCGGGTCCAAATCCAGTCGCCAGGTGCGGTGAAAACCCGAACCGAAGGTATAATAGCTGTAGCCGATTCGATAGGGAAAATGTCCCGAGGGAACGGTTTGAGGATCAACCCCATTGTAGCTATCGTCTCGATGATCGAACTGAAACCAACCCACTGCTTTTTCAAACTCAGCATAATGGGCAGAATTTAATTCTTTTCCGTCATTGCCCGTTGCTCTTAAAAGGGCAGTTTGAACGCTCAAACCAAATCGTTTATTAGAATATTTCAGCCAAAGTCGATCAATCTCTTCGAGTTCAAAACAAGGAATTTTATCGATTAATAGAGAAGCTGTAGCGCTTCTGGTATCTTCTCGATAGGGGCCTAATAACTCTAAGGTTTTCCAGTCGGCGGTAACCCATTCCTGGCTGACTAGCGCATCCACCAAATGGCAGTATTTCAAGCGATGGGTGATCGAGGCCACCCCGTTCCACACCCCACCACTGACCCCATTTCCAGTGGTAGCGGGTAAGTGGCCTTCGGCAGCCCGGTTAGAGAAGTTAAGTTTCTCATAACTCTTCCACTGACCTTGCCTACGCCAACCCACGCGATCGCCAAATTTTTCGGCAATTTCTGGGGTATAATTGCCCACAACTCCCCCTACAGATTCCCAAATTTTTTGCTGCTGAATAAAACCAAAACGACTATCACTGTAATAATTCCATAGCTTTGCTAAGGTGTGCAAATCCTCACAGTCTAGTCTTTCTACATCGGCTTGACTTAACCACCCTTCGGCTTCTCTCTGGCTGATTTTTAACAAAATCTCAAAGGTGGCGCGATCGGCAGCTTTCCACTGATGCTCCCTCAGTAATGCTTGCAGGGGTTTATAATCAATGTTGGCGGTGGAGGTGAGCTTAAATTCCGGGTCTGGTTTAGGACGGTGTTCAAACCAACAGGATTGCAAACTCAAACAAACGATTAGGGCGACTGCCCTGATTTTCTTCCCAGAACAAGGGGGGATTACCGTTTGAGTTAATCGACCGATTCTAAAAGCATCAATCAAAAATTGTTTCAACCCCGTACTCCTAACATTCAATTCTAAATTGATTCAAATTCAGGGAGGTTAAATTGACCCTCTTTACTCACACCCAGTCCGACAGACTTCTTCGGGTTGTCTTCCACCCGGGTGGGTTATGCCGATCCATCCCGGTGACATTTCCAAACCCCGGTGATGATTCTACGGGATAATCAGGCTAAAGTGATAGGAGAGCAACTCAATCATTGGTGCAATCCTGTTAAGGACCCTGCTCTAAGCTAGAGTCCCGCTCTTTGGAACGCGCCTTGACCCGAATTGGACAACAGCTTTAAACTCCCTCTGAGAACCTCTATAGCAGTCCTTGCGTGCCGTTGTGGAAGACGATGGCGGCCCCCAACCGTCGGCGGCCCAGAACATCCTGTAGGAGAAGACATAAGTTATAAATCATTTAGGATTGCTATATAGCGGTTCCCGGACTCATGAGGTATTCTTTCAAAGCCCCTCTCCCCCTGAGCTAAGTCGAAGGGCTGGGAGAGGGGTTTGGGGTGAGGGCAGTACCTTATGGACATGAGAACCGCTATATAACCCTTTGAATTTTTACGGATATTAACCTGAATAACTATCATGGAAAATTTAGCATATTTACAGGCGGTTTTGGCCCTCGAATCTGTAGAGGTGATTCGCTTGGGGCCCCTACATTTCGGGTTTAATGTTAAAGATTGCGTAAGTTATGACCGTTACAGGTTAACGATCGCCCTGAGTCTCTCTCTCTTCAGTCTCATGCAAGGGCCAGTCGCCTCCCACGTGATTCCCCCACAAGGACTGGGACGGGGAGATAGTGGACCCCTCGTCACTTGTGTTCAGCAAATGTTGAAGGCAACGGGTTATTTTCACGGACCCGTTTCCGGTTTTTATGGACCCATGACGGAACAAGCGGTCTTACAATGGGAACTGGAAAGTGCTGGGGTAGGTGATGGTGCGATCACTGCCTTAACAATTGCTCAAATCGATTGTTATCAAGGGCAAATCCCCCAGACTCCTCGTCCCCCTTCGCCGAATGCCCATGCGACTCCTCAGATGGGCGATCGCCCCCTCTATGATTACGGCAGGGGGGCGCTGCAACGAGGCGATCGCGGAGAACAGGTGGTGCAATTACAGCAGCAATTAATCGCTGCCGGTTATTTTAAAGGTCCCGTTACCGGCTACTATGGTGCATTGACGGAAGGTGCGGTGATGCACTTACAACAGGATTACCATATCCCCATCGATGGCGTTGCCAGTACCAAAACCCTGTTAAAACTCGCAAAAACACCGGATCCGGTGACTCTCTCCGGAGAAACCCTGCGTCCCGGATCCCAGGGTTCTGCGGTAGTTGCTCTCCAGGAAAATTTACGGAACTTAGGATATTATATAGGACCGATTACCGGCTATTATGGTCAACTCACTGAGGCAGCAGTGATGGAGTTGCAACGCGATCGCCTGATCCATGCCGATGGAATTGCCGGTCCTCAAACCCAAAGTATCTTGGTTTCTCTGTCTTAAACCCTCGCTAAATGTAGAGGCGATTCGCGAATCGCCTCTACATTTAGCCTTTAATCTTAAAGATTGGTTAAGTCCTGCTTTAATTAAAACCGAAAAGCGATCGCCTCCAAACCTGGAAAACTGCGATCGCTTTTCACCCTAAACCCCATTTAAGAAACCAGTGCCTTTCCTGGATAAATTTCCCGCTTGCGAGTTTTCTTATCCAGGTAAATCCACTCTAAATCTTGAAGGCGGTTCACCAAATTAGAGATACTCACCCCCAATTCTTCTCGCATTTCATATAAGTGAGACCAATAGGTTAAATCCCGTCCTTGGCGTTTCTCTTCTAAAATACGTCTCGGCATCAGCAGGCAACCCGCAAAATACTGCGCCTGCCACTCCATAGACTCTAACACCGAGGCATGATTCAGGGGACTACTCACTTCCCGACTCCCTCGGCAGACAAAGGGTTCATCTGTTGCTAGGGAGAGGTCTGTGATCAGGCGATCGCCAATTTCCCTCGTCGCCTCATGATTAATATGCAGCACCCAATGGCCGATTTCATGCGCCAGGGTGGATTCCTGGAATCCCTGGGGTTTATCGAGAATCTCTTCATTAATCTCGATACAGCGTTGCAGGGGGAGAATCCTCGCCGCGATCGCCCCTTGTTCATCCGGTGGAATCCGTTCCCAAATCACCCCGAGGTCGAAAAAATCCGCAACCAAAGTCACGTCAAACGGCCAGCAAGGAGCAAATTGGTCCCCTCGCTGTGCCATTCGCCTGAGTACATTATTCGCCTGATACTCGATCGCCTCTTTGCGATAATAGCGATACGGCTTAAAAATACTCAAGATTATTCCCCCTCGCTTGCCACCTGTTGAAACACCTTCTCTGCAAAATCAGGATTTTCTCGCATCCGCCGCAGGAGTGCAGGCATCGCTTTATAATTTTGCTTGAGAAAATCCTCGTACCGTTGCGGAAGACGACCTGCGAGGACGATAGACTCCTCCTCATCCAAATCCAGATTCCGCGCCAAAGACCGAATCACTTCCTCTTTAGGTGCATAGTCTGCGCGATCGTTTTCCAGCTTGGACAAGTAGGTAAAGTCCACATCCAGAAGCTTGGCAAGCTCCCGTTGGCTATATCCCTTGTCCTTGCGTGCTTGACGAATTAGTTTACCAAAACTCTGTTCCACGTCTTTAAATTCCCACTACATCTGCATTGTAGGCGACTTTGAAAAAAAAATCAACTTTGGGGTTGACGAAAAAATCAAGTCGCGCTAAACTAGGTTTAGTTGAATAATCATTCAACAAGACAGGCGCTAGGGGTGGAGTAGCAGTTCCCAGATTCTTCCGGCTGACACGCTAGACCTAGTAAAACCTCGGGTCGGGGAACAGCAGGGTTTGGGCCAATCCACAGCGCCATAAGGGAGGGTGCCACACAAACAAGACAGGAGAGGAACCATGCTCAAAACCTGGACTGATACTCACTATAAGCTCGAAGACGGGGACTGGCTTTATATTGCCAAACATGAAGACCAAGGTGCCGCCTCCCTCATTTGTCCGGGTTATGCCCGAGAGGGTTCGGGGTTCACCATCCATTTTACCCCAGCCCACATCGAATTGTTACAAAATCTGCTGGCGGTTTTGCAAAGTACCCCAGGCGTCTCCTCCTCGGAGTCAGTTCGGGTCACCAATGGCAACCCTTGGGTAGAACGATATCCCCACCCGGAGGCGGCTAAAACTGAGTCTCGTCCCGGAGAAGAATCGGGTTACAAATATCCAAATCCTACCCCAGTTACCCCTCGTCCAGTGATTCGGTAATCTCGTGTAATTTATTTGGGATAGACAACTCAAAATGGCTCAAAATAAAACAGAGAATTCAGCCGCTTCACACAACCCTAAAGGAGTAGAAAATATGTCTAAGAAAGCGACAATTTCCGTATTTGGAACCAAGCCCGAAAATGCCATTGTGGTTCCCGAGTTACCTATTTCTGCTAAAAACAATTGTCAGGCGGGTAAATGGACGATTGGAGATGAGGAATATGGGTCAAAATTAGCGATGACTATCCTCAAGTTTAGCAAGTTTTTCGGCAGTTTGGGGCAGACTAAACATACCTTATGGGGACAAATTTGGTTTGTGGCTGAAGGGGGAGAACTGCCTCATGATGTGGTGATGGTTACTTATGTTAAGGGCCGCAGTTTGAGTGATTTTAATCGGTTAGTTGCCTCGGTTCAGGCGCGAGGAATTGAACCGGCAGAAGGGGTTTTTGTGCCAGATTTTATCAAGCATTCTGGACAAAAGCCTGATGAGAATGGGGTGATTAAGCCGATTAATTATTATAGCCTAAAATGGGACTGGATTGAACGGTCCGATTGGGAGATGGTGGAACAAGCGGCGATCGTCTTGTCTGACCCCCAAAATCTGAGTCGGATGATTGACTTGGAAGGAACCCGAGAAATGGTTTGTTTGGATAATCTGCCTCCGTCTGAAATTGCTTGTTTGATGGCGGCGCATTTGGAGAGTCCAACTTCGGGAGAGATGGCATTGCCTGCGGCAGTTTCTGATGAATTGATGCGGGAACCTGCGCTTGCTAATGGTTAATGGAGTCGGATAAAACAATGGAGAGATGTGTGAAGCATCTCTCCTTTCACCGGGTTTAGATAAATTCATGAAAAAAATTGCCAACCTCACCCGGCAGTCAGTCTGGGAAAATCAGTTGAAAGGAAATCTGACGACAATTGAGGAGATTCGCACGGATACGTTAAATGATTTACAACTCCTCAGTGAAGATTTTCAACATTTGCATCTAGTCGTCACCTCGGTTCAGCAGAATTATGCTGCCTTATTAAAGCAAAATCGCCAAATGAGAGCGATGCTTTTGCAGGTGGTGGATGAGTGTTTTTGCTGGCAAGGCAATCGATGCGATCGCTGTAATGCCATTCTCCAGCTTCTCTCCAACCGTCAGGTAGAGTAAAGGGTAACAACCGGCAGGGGTTTTAACCCTAACAGCAACAACCGACGGGGGTTCAAACCTAACAGCAACAACCGACGGGGGTTCAAACCCCCGTCTAACAGCTAAAGTCGGTTGAAACCGACTGAAAGTCTTATAGTCTTATAGTATAGGATGATGTTTTTAGTCGGTTTTTAACCGACTTTAGCTATGAGGCAGCCAATCGTTTTAACCCCCGCCGGGTGATGATGGTTAACCGTTCAGTCTCTAAACTATCGTAAATAGGAGGAAAAATGATGCCCCAAACCTCAGTTAAAGACAGTAAAGCTCAAATTTTAGCCCAATTTCAACAACTCCTAGCCAGTCGCCAAGAGACTGCCTCTAAAGTCGCCACGAAAGAGGAGGAAGCGGAAAAGGAAAAAAACAAAGAACTCCTCACCGTTGCCTCGACTTACACCGTTGATACGATTGTTAAAGGATTAGCGGATCTACAACTGGATTTTGGCAGTATTGTCACCCAACTGGCGGAAAAACTGAGTACCGAAACCGCTAAATTGGAGGAACTCAAACGGGCGATTGTTATTCAAACCGATCGCCTCGAAGAATTACGCAAAATTCGAGTCGTTGCCGATGCGCTGCACATTCTCACCCAAGAACATCAAGAAAAGTTAGCCCTGCTGGATAATCAGGCGGCTTTACAACAAGAAACGATTGAAACGGACCAGGCGCAAAAGCGCAAATTATGGCAAAAAGACCAACAAGAATTTGACAGTTTGGTGCAAGAGCAAGATGAGGCTATCACCAAACAACGGGAACAGGAAGCGGCAGATTATGACTATGAACGGCTGCGGATTCAAGAATTAGAAACCGATGAATATGAAGAACGGAAGCGGCAACAAGAGCGGGAATTAAAAGAGATTGCCCGGGAGAAACAAAAGGACTGGACGGAACGGGAGAAATATTTGACCGAACATCAAGCCGAATTTGCAGCGAATCAGAAGAAGATTGAGGGATTTGAGGAAGAATTGAAACAGGCTTATGTGAAAGCCAAAGAAGAGGCGATCGCTGAAGTGAAACGCGAAGCCAAGGTTAAATCTGACCTGTTTGAAAAAGAGTGGGAAGGCACGAAGCAAGGGTATGATTTAACCCTGCAATCCCTCAATAGCAATATTGAACGCCAAACTCAACAAATTGCCGATATTAACGCCCAGCTACAAGCGGCGATGCGACAAGCTCAAGATTTAGCAATGCGAGCGTTTCAAACCTCATCAAATGTGAATTCTGGCTCGAAATAATACCAAAGACCCGCACCCAGGTATGGTGGGAATGAAAGTAGGGTGAGCACTGCCCACCATCAGTTCGGTGGGCAGTGCCCACCCTACAATTAGAAGGGCTAAAATTAACGGATTTCTGGTTAATTTGGACTGGTTTTTAAGAGTTAAACCCTCAACAATATTTGGAGAAATCTGATGGCTAAAAAAATCACATCTAAAAGCACCAAAGCGGAAATCATGGAAGCTTTGGAGGAGTTAGAAAAGGAAAATTCAGGACTAGAGGCTCAAGTTAAGCAACTCGCCAAAGAAAAACAGGCGGCGGCCAAAAGTACGGTTTCAGCGGTTAAAGAACTCAATTCCCCCGAAGTGAAAACTCAGATGAATAATACACCAACTGCCCAACAGAAAATTAATCAGACTATTGAAAGTTTGCAACTGTTGCAATTAGGATTTGGGGGTGCGGTCAGTGATTTGTCCGAACGACTGACTGGGGAAGCGGCTAAACTGCATGAACTGGACGAATCGGTGAATCAGGAGGTGGAAGACCTTCAAAGTTTACATGATTTGGAAGTATCGGAGGAGACGTTAGAGGGGTTAATTCAAACCTATCAAGAGCGCGCTAAAACTTTTCAAGGGGAAATTACCGATCGCCAGGATACCTTAGAGCAGCAAATCCAAACCCTCAAGAAAACCTGGGAAAAAGAACAAGAAAACCATCAACGTGAGACTAAAGAACGCAATACTACTCGGCAGAAACAGCAACAGCGGGATGCAGAAGAATATCGCTATAGTTTAGAACGCGATCGCCACCTAGCTCAGGAAGAATACGCGCAAACCCAAAAAGGCTTGTATCAAGAACTCGCAGAAATCCGCCAAACCCAAGAACAAGAATGGACTGAACGGGAAACGGCGATCGCTGAACGGGAGAAACAATATGCCGAAGCCAAAGCCAAAGTCGAGGCACATCCCAAAGAACTCGAAACTAACATCAAGAATGGCAAAGACAGTGGTCGAAATATCGGCAACTATCAAGCCAAAATCGCCTCAGATCTGCGAAGCAAAGAAGTAGAAGGACTCCAACGCTCCTATCAACTGCAAATCAGCGCATTAGAAGTGAGCATCAACAACCAAGAAGAACGCATCAAGACCCTCACCAAACAACTGGAATCGGCGCTCAAACAGGTGCAAGATTTGGCAGTCAAGGCGATCGAAGGGACATCCAATGCTAATTCCTTCCAAGCCTTGCGGGAAATTGCCGTGGAACAAGCCAAAAATCTGCCAAAAAGCAAATAATTGAATTTTAGTGTTATTTTAACAAGGGGCAATTAATAACTTGCCTCTTGTTTTTTCTGTTCAAGATAGGTAAATCCTCATCAAACGTTGAGAACCGAGGCTCCATGCAACCAAACTCCATGCAACCAAATAACGAGGGTTGGATTAAAATTGCTGAATATATTTCCCTGGCTGGATCAGTTGCGGGTTTGGTTGCTGCATTGGTTCTGGGAAGACTCAGTTATGCAGCAGTTGTGTTATTTCTCTCAGCCTGGTTAAATTTGGTCTATCGCCACCGATTGCACCTGATCACGCAGCAACGACTCAGCAATGCCATTACGGAAGTCGATCAGAGTATAGATGAGTTTCAGGTGGCGATCGCCAATCGAGTTGGGGAACTCAGCGAAGAAATCTCCCACTTGAATGAGAACCTCCTAGAAAAACCTGAAAAGGAGCAGATCGAGCGATTAATCTCACCCATCCTCAACCTAGAGCAACAGTTAATGGTATTGGATGCGGCATTATCACAGATTGCCAAGCATCTGGAACCTCCCATCGAGGAATTGCGCGATCCCCTCACGGGAACAGAAGGAAACTTGTCAGAAAAAGCCACAACCGTAGGCAGCAGTCGCCTCCCCGAGGAGATTGCTCAACTTTCGGAACAGATTTCTCATCTCGGAGAGGCGATCGAGAAACTCGAACCCCGACGAGAAGGCAGCGAAATCGTCCCCGTCCCTCCCCAAATGCCGATGGTGCCGAATGCCTGGGGTGTACCCGCCGCCGTCAGCGAACCGAATCCCAACCTTCCCGTCATCGAGGCGTCGCCGGGTTCCCATACCAGCGCCGCCTCACCCAGCGCTTTACCCACCTGGGGAAATCCCTATCAGAACCGAGACCCCGAGACTGGCTCAACCGAGGCATTTCCCGCTAATCAAGCGCTGACCCTCCGAGGAGAGGCAGCGATCGCCTATTCCGGCTATCCCAACCCGGCGATCGGTAGCGAACCCACCGCCAACATCGACTTACGAGGAGCCATTCTCATCGGTTGTAGCCTCACCCAAGCCAATTTTGCCGGAGGGGACCTCCAAGAAGCCAACCTCAGTCAAGCCGACTTACGCGGTGCCGACTTACGGGAAGCCAACCTCAGCGGTGCCAACCTTAGCGGTGCCAACCTGAATGATGCCGACTTAGACGGTGCCAATCTTGCCGGTGCCGACTTGCGCGGCATCAACCTCCGCAATACCCTGTTTAGAAATGTCTATCTCAGTGGCGCAAACCTCAGCGGATCAGACTTGAGTGGATTAGATTTAACTGCGCTCAATCTCAACAGCGCCACCCTAATTGAAACCAACCTATCCGAGGCAAACTTACAGCACACCCAATTAATGGGAGCCAATCTCGCCGGTGCCAATCTCGCCGGTGCCAACCTAGAATCTGCTAACCTCACCCATGCCAACCTCACCAACGCCAATCTGACTGGCGCTAATTTTGGGGAAGGGGAAACCCAAGCTCAACTCGATGGCGCAATCCTCCCCGATGGCAGTATTTATGAGTAGGGGTAAAAATAAAATCCCTCCGGGGGATGCATGGAGGGATTTACTCTAAAGATGTCAAACACTTTCAGTCTGAAATATATTCTGATCGATTTCTGACTTTTCCACCAGGGGGCTTTCCCCCCCAAGAGGGTTAACCCCCTAGTGCATCAGGACCATAACGCGCTTAACCCGACCCCTGTAAACTCTAAAATTTCATGCTAAGAGCGGCAAGTAGGGGGATAAGATCTAAAGAGTCCATAGAAGCCATCAACAGCACCCACTTATGACATATTGCCTGGGTATCCTCACCCGTTTTGGTTTAGTGATCGCCGCTGACTCGCGCACCAATGCCGGAGTTGATCATATTTCAACCTACCAAAAATTGTTTGATTTTTCCGTACCGGGGGAGCGAAGCATTTTGTTATGTACCTCGGGAAACCTATCCATCACCCAAGGGGCGATCGCTGCCTTAGAGAAAGACATTAAACATCAAGAAGAAATCAATCTTCATACCCTTCCCAGTTTGGCAGAAGTGGCGCGTTATATTGGCAATAAAATCCGCTCCATTCAAGAACAGGACCGCCCTTTCCTAGAACGCGATCGCATTGACTTTAAATGCAGTATATTACTGGGCGGCCAAATTCCGGGGGAAGAACCCAGTCTGTATTTAATTTACAGTCAGGGAAATTTCATTCACGCCACCAAAGAAACGCCCTTTCTACAAATTGGAGAAACTAAATATGGCAAACCCCTCCTAGACCGCACTCTCACCGCAAATACCCCCTTAGAAGCTGCGGCAAAATGTGCTTTGCTCTCTATTGATTCTACCATGAAATCCAATATTTCTGTAGGACCGCCCATTGATATTGTCATGTATCATACAGATTCCTTCACCATCCGCCATCGCTTGAGATTGAGACTCGGTGACCCCTATTTGGCTAAAATTAGAAAGTTATGGGAAAGCTACGTCAAACAAGCTTTTGATGATATGCCCGATGTGGAATGGGAATATTATGAGGATGATGTAAAAGAAGATATTCTGATTGATTAAAGGGAATTAGAGCAGAGGGGGAGGATGGGGGAGATAGGGAGGATAGGGGAGATGGGGTGGATAGGGAGGATAAGCAATTTTGTAGTAACGACTTCAGTCGTTTCCTCCCAATCTCCCCAATCTCCCCCATCTCCCCAATCTCCCCAATCTCCCCAATCTCCCCCCTCTCCCCCATCTTTAGACAATCAAGAGCCGATCGCCGTCTGAGTCTGAGTCTGAACTGAAGAAATAGGTTTAATTTCCTCCACTGCCTCTACCGCCGGTTCCAGAGCAAAATAGGCATTAAAAATACTCTGACCCACGCCATTGAGTTGCTCTTGGAGCGTATTGATAAACTCATGCAAACCCGTTTCAAAAATATCGGCAATGGTCATATATTCTAACTGCGATCGCAACCGACCTAAAGCACGTTCTGCCGGGTCTCTCCAAGTTCCCACCGGAGTGCCGGTAATTTCATGCAGCGATCGCTCCGCATTCAAAAAGCAAAACCGGATTGAACGCGGAAACTCTCGGTCTAAAATCAAAAACTCCGCGATTACCGTGGGATTAATCCGATGCTGACGTTTGCGATACATCTCATAAGCACTCGCCGATCGCAATAATGCCATCCATTGAATCTCATCCAGAGTCGTTCCCACATCATGCACCGATGGCAGCAAGATATAATACTTCACATCCAAAATGCGAGAAGTTTTATCCGCCCGTTCCAACAGTCGGCCAATTTGTCCGAAATGCCACCCTTCATTGTGGGTCATCGTCGCATCCATGATTCCCTCAAACAAGTGACTTGCCAACTTCACCTGGGTAAAAAAATCATGGAGAGAGGCTAAATTTTGTTTGGGTGCTGCCTCCGTTACCATCATATAAAAGGCATTCACCTGTTCCCACATTTCCGAAGAAATCACTTCTCGGACCGATCGCGCATTCTCCCGCGCTGCTTGCAAACAGGATAAAATCGAATTGGGATAGTGGCGATCGAAGGCCAGAAATTGAATCACATTTTCCGGCAGCACTTCCCCATATCGTTCCTGAAACAGGGGTGCATCCCCAGTGATTTTCACCAAGGGGTCCCATTGTTGGGTCATCCCCGTGGGAGAATCCAGAATTAAATTGAGATTGACATCAATAAACCGGGCAATATTTTCCGCCCGTTCTACATAACGATTCAGCCAGTAAATTGAATTTGCAACGCGACTAAGCATGAGAATTTTTAGAGTTTAGAATTGAGAATTGAGAGGAGTTTAACCTCAAAGAGTCCTGTTTGGATACCCGGGCCAAATTCCGATTATTCAGCGGTTGGCTGTCAGGAATGTCCCTCCCTCTCACCCCTCAATCCTGACGCTTAACCCCGTCGTTTATTCCGTCACGACCCAAGTATCTTTACTCCCCCCACCTTGGGAAGAGTTGACCACTAAAGACCCTCGTTTTAAGGCAACCCGAGTTAATCCACCGGGGTTAACATAGATATCTTTTCCATAGAGGATATAGGGTCTCAAATCGACGTGACAGCCTTCAATATGACTATCAATTAACGTGGGAACCCGAGACAGACAGAGGGTGGGTTGGGCGATATAATTGCGGGGATTGGCCCGAATGCGATCGGCAAAGTCCTCTCGTTGTTCTGCCGTCGCCTGGGTGCCAATTAACATCCCATATCCCCCCGATTCATTCGCTGCCTTGACCACTAATTTATCCAAATTAGCCAAGACATGATCTAAATGCTGGGGATTCCCACATAAAAAAGTCGGAACATTGGGAATAATTTGGTCTTCCCCCAGATAATACCGAATCATCTCCGGGACATAGGCATAAATTGCTTTATCATCAGCAACGCCCGTTCCCAAAGCATTGGCAATCCCCAATCGACCCGATCGATAAACATCCATCAAACCGGGTACACCTAACAAAGAATCGGAACGAAATGCCAGCGGGTCGATAAAATCATCATCAATCCGACGATAGACTACATCAACGCGCTTTAAACCCTTTGTCGTCCGCATTTGTAAGTAGCCATCAGCGACGACTAAATCCTTCCCTTCCACCAGTTCCACCCCCATTTGCTGGGCGAGAAACGAATGTTCAAAGTAGGCGGAATTGTAAATCCCTGGGGTAATGACCACCACATTGGGATTCGGCAAATTATCCGGGGCGAGATTGAGTAACGTCTCTAAAAGATGACTGGGATATTCATCAACGGGTTGAATATCCATCGTTCTAAAAATTTGGGGGAATGTACTTTTCATCACCCGGCGGTTTTCTAGAACGTAGGACACCCCAGAAGGACAGCGCAAATTATCTTCTAAAACGTACCACTGCCCATCTTTCTCTCGGACTAAATCGGTGCCGGTGATGTGACACCAAATTCCCTTGGGCGGTTTTAACCCAATGCAAGGTTTGAGAAATCCTTTCGCCGAGTGAACCAATTCAATGGGAATTATCCCATCCTTGATGATTTTCTGGTCGCCATAAATATCAGCAATAAACAGATTTAAGGCTTCAATTCGTTGTTTCAGTCCACGATTGAGAGTGGCCCATTCGTTCGCTGCCACAATGCGGGGGATAATGTCAAATGGAAAAATCCGCTCATTGCCTTCGCTATCCCCATAAACGGTGAAGGTGATCCCCAGCTTAAACATGGCGCTTTGTGCCGCCTGTTGTCGCTGGAGAAGTTCTCCATCGGATAGGGAATTGATTCTGTCTATCAAGGGGTTCGCCTGGGGGCGAGGTTTTCCCTTCTCAATAAACAGTTCATCGTAAAAGTCGCCTGGATCGTATGTGTCAAATCGCACGGTCTGCTCTCTAACGCTGTCCACTACTTTAGGATAAATGGAGGGGATAGAATACCCGCAGACTATTAATTTTTATGAACTTGCCAGTTTTAGATTCGGGGAGCTCCGTTCTCGAAACTACTACAGGACTAGGGGTATATAGGGTTAAGGGATTTTAAAACGGGCTTTTGGTTTTTCAACAAATCCAGACATTTGTCTATGTTGGGGGTTTAACCCCACTCTGTAGAGAGGTGACATCTGGGGTCTTTACACTCCTATTCAGTTTTATGACTTGCTGCATTTACTCGGGTTCAATGTCCCGACTTGCTGTGGTTTCTGGGTTGGGAAGAGAACGACTGAAGTCGTTACTACGAACTAAAAGAAGAGAACGCCTGAAGGCGTTACTACGAACTAAGAGAAGAGAACGACTGAAGTCGTTACTACGAACTAAGAGAAGAATGACATTTAATGGGGATTGGACTGGGTTAGACGATTGAGGAGATGGAGAAAATCTTCGAGAATGGGTTGGGAATTGGTGGGGGTGAGGATGGGGACATGGACGAAGAGGGTAGGAATTTTTTTTGGGTGAGAATGGAGATGAGACAGAACAGCATAATAGAGGGATTCACAGACAAATTGTCCGGCATCTTCGCTGATTTCAGTGAGGGGTAAATCTTGGATGAGGAGGGGAAGATTTAATCCGGTGACGATCGCCTCTTTGCCACATCTCGCCTGTTTTTCTACAGTCAGTTTGTGCCGACATTCTGCCATGCCGCAACAGATTACGAGATCCGGTTGCAGTTCGTTGATTTTGGCGATCGCCTGTTTGGGGGCCTCTTGAAAATCTACGGGTAATTTCCGTAGGAAGTGCAGATCATGGGGAATCCCACTCACCTGGGAGACTTTCTCCAATAACTCATCGGAGGAGTTCGTTTGGTGATGGGACATCCAAATATCAAACGAGGTTAGCAGGATGGTTTGAGTCATGGCAATGGGTCCGTTACCCTTTATAATCAAAAGAGCCTCAGTCAAGTATTTTAAGGAACAAGGCAATGCCGGTAATCGCCGTCATCGACTATGATATGGGCAATCTGCACTCAGTCTGTAAGGGATTAGAGAATGCAGGGGCCACAGCCAAAATCACCGATGTGCCTGGGGAAATTGAACAGGCAGATGCAGTTTTGCTACCCGGAGTCGGGTCCTTTGATCCGGCAATCCAACATTTGCGATCGCGGGATTTAGTCTCCCCGGTTAAGGAGGCGATCGCCTCGGGGAAACCCTTTTTAGGCGTGTGTCTCGGATTGCAAATCCTGTTTGACAGCAGTGAAGAAGGCAAAGAACCCGGTTTAGGCATCATTCCCGGGGTAGTCCGTCGCTTTAAATCCGAACCCGGTTTAACCATTCCCCATATCGGGTGGAATCGTCTGGACTTGACGCAACCGGATGTTCCCTTGTGGCAGCATTTGCAGCATCAACCTTGGTTGTATTTTGTCCATTCTTATTACGTTGACCCCATCGATTCTACGGTGACTGCTGCTACTGTAACTCATGGCAGTCAAACCGTCACCGCTGCGATCGCCCGGGATAACCTTGTGGCGGTACAATTTCACCCGGAGAAATCTTCCACTGCCGGGTTGCAAATGTTAGCCAACTTTGTCCAACAAATCGAACTGCGATCGATGGCAATGTCTCATTAAACTGAGTGAAAGGTGTTTTTAATTGGTTTATAACCGTCTGTAGGGGCGCTTCGCGAAGCGCCCCTACGGCGGGGGATCAATCCCCCGCCTAATAGCTAAAGTCGGTTAAAACCGACTGAAAGTCTTATCCCGTAGTGTTTTTAATCGGTTTATCTTAGTTCGTAGTAACGACTTCAGTCGTTCTCTTAGTTCGTAGTAACGACTTCAGTCGTTCTCCTAGTTCGTAGTAACGACTTCAGTCGTTCTCCTAGTTCGTAGTAACGACTTCAGTCGTTCTCTTAGTTCGTAGTAACGACTTCAGAAAATTTTTTATCCACTGCTGGAGTTGCTTTCAGTCGTCTTTAGACGACTTTAGCTATTAGGCGGGGGTTTGAACCCCCGCCGGTTGTTGCTGCCTGGAGTTGCTTTCAGTTTGAACCCCCGCCGGTTGTTGCCACTGTTGGGCGATTCTCGAATCGCCCCTACAGGCGTTGGTGGATAAATACCCGCCGGTTGTTGCTTTTCGGGCGATTCTCGAATCGCCCCTACAGGCGTTGGTGGATAAATACCCGCTTGTTGTTGCTTTTCGGGCGATTCTCGAATCGCCCCTACAGGCGTTGGTGGATAAATACCCGCTTGTTGTTGCTTGTCGGGCGATTCTCGAATCGCCCCTACAGGGGGATGGGGATTTATCCTTGGCGGTTGCTGCTTGTCGGGCGATTCTCGAATCGCCCCTACAGGGGGATGGGGATTTATCCTTGGCGGTTGTTGCTGTTAAAAATTTCACGCAAAAAACAACACCCAATCGGTCCTAGCTAAGTGACTTCCTCTCTTCCTTTGAGCTTCTGTGGAGGTGCCTTGAAACCGCAGTTTCAATTGCATTGCTCCCTACTGCATCAGTTGAGGAAATATCAGCCCGGGGATTGGGTGATGTTCTTCGGTTTGTTGTGGTACGAGACAGATGTGAAATTGAACAGCTTGAACCTCTTTAGGTGTGAACGTGGACTTGGCTGTTTGAATCTGCCAGGGAAGCGTTTTCCGCTTCAATTACTACTTTAGCGGGTTTTGATGGAGATGCAAGCAAATGCAAGAAAGGTTTACATAAATGAAAGTATTTACCTTGAACTAGATTAAGTTAAGTAAACTTATGACCCAAACTGACCCTGGAAACTGCCATATTCTGTGGGGTTTAGTCTGGGGGGCATCATTTCTGGTGGTCCGGGCTGGGGCCAGGGTGAAGCAATTCGCAAATTAAGCGGTTTTCGGAAACAGCAGTCTGTTACCTTGATTAAGTTATTGTTATAGGCCGCACGCGCACCTGAATGTCAGTTGCAGCGCAACCCTGGGATTCGGGGCGAGTTTAAGGTAAAAGTGGGTAAGAATTATGGCGCTGATAGTCCAAAAATACGGGGGGTCCTCCGTAGGGTCCGTTGAACGCATTAACGCCGTGGCAGGGCGGGTTCTCAAAACCGTGCAGGGCGGCAATTCCGTGGTGGTGGTCGTTTCGGCGATGGGAAAAACCACTGACGGATTGGTAAAATTAGCCAATGAAATCTCATCGAATCCCTCTCGCCGGGAAATGGATATGTTGCTTTCCACCGGAGAGCAAATTTCCATCGCCCTGTTGAGTATGGCGTTGCAAGAATTGGGGCAACCGGCAATTTCCCTGACGGGTGCACAGGTGGGCATTGTCACGGAAGCGGCACATACCCGCGCCCGGATTTTGCGAATTGAGACGCAACGAATTGAGCAACAGATCTCAGAAGGTAAAGTGGTTGTGGTTGCGGGATTCCAAGGCATCACGAGTACGAAAGATTTGGAAATTACCACCTTGGGACGGGGGGGGTCGGATACCTCTGCGGTGGCCCTGGCGGCTGCGTTACGGGCCGATCGCTGCGAAATCTATACCGATGTCCCGGGCATTTTAACCGCTGACCCCCGGTTAGTTCCCGATGCCCAACTGATGACGGAAATTACCTGCGATGAGATGCTGGAATTAGCCAGTCTGGGGGCAAAAGTCTTGCATCCTCGGGCGGTGGAAATTGCCCGAAACTATGGGGTCCCGTTGGTGGTTCTCTCTAGTTGGACCGACGATCCCGGGACTCTGGTGAGTTCGCCGACACCAATGGCAAGACCCCTAGAAGGGTTGGAATTGGTGCATCCGGTGGATGGGGTGGAATTTGATACGAATCAGGCAAAAGTTGCCCTGTTGCGGGTTCCCGATCGCCCCGGGGTGGCGGCGCAGTTGTTTGGGGAAATCGGACGGCAAAAAGTCGATGTGGATTTGATTATTCAGTCCATTCACGAATTGAATACCAATGATATTGCCTTTACCGTGAGTCAGGAATCGGTGAATCAGGCAGAGGCAGTGGCAGCAGCGATCGCCCCGACCCTCCGCAACCGCCAGGATTCACCCCCAGAAGAGGCAGAAGTCATGGTCGATCGCACCATTGCCAAGGTGAGCATTTCTGGCGCGGGAATGATTGGACGTCCCGGTGTGGCGGCGAAAATGTTTGCCACCCTTGCCGATGCGGGAGTGAATATGCAGATGATTTCCACCTCAGAAGTGAAAGTGAGTTGCGTGGTGGATGCGGACCAATGCGATCGGGCGATCGATGCCCTATGTCAAGCGTTTGAAGTCAGTTCCTCTCCCCTCCAATCCGGTAGTTCTAGTCCGAGTAAGGCGATCGCCCCCAATACGCCCCCAGTCCGTGGAGTCGCCCTGGATTTGAATCAAGCGCGGGTAGCAATTCGCCATATCCCCGATCGCCCCGGCATGGCAGCAAAATTCTTCGGTGTCCTCGCCCAAGAAAATATTAGCGTAGATACGATTATCCAATCCCAACGCTGCCATATTATCAACGGTATTCCCACCCGAGATATTGCCTTTACTGTGGCCCGGAATGATGCGAAAGATGCCCGTCGAGTCTTAGTTCCCTTAGCCGCAGAATTGGGATGTGGGGAAATCGTTGTAGACGAAGAAATTGCCAAGGTTAGCATCGTTGGTTCTGGCATGGTCAATCACCCCGGCATTGCCGCTGAGATGTTTAATGCCTTGGCAAGGGAACGCATCAACATTCAAATGATTGCTACCTCTGAAATTAAGGTCAGTTGCGTAGTTGAGCGCGAGTCTGGGGTGAAAGCCTTGCAAGTGATTCATGCTATTTTCAATCTGGCTGGAACTCAAAAAATCGAAGTTCCTGCGTGATGAAAAAGCAATGAGGGTGGAGAAAACCCCACCCTCATTCCTGTTATTATTCGTTAGATTCTTCCGGCTTTTCTTCCGGCTTTTCTTCCGTCACTTCTTCAGTCTGAAAATACAGCGCGTTTAAATCCTCCACATTCAAATCAAAAGCCGTTTTAGGATTGCGGAAATAGGGGTGAATCACCAGAACTTTGTCGGGTCGTCGGTCATTGGGGGCGGCGACAATTTCTTTAATCACCTTCAGATACTCTTTGCCGGTACTTTCCCAGGTGTAGTCCTCCAAAACCAACGTTTGACAACGCGATCGCATCTCTTCCCACAACTCTTTATCCCCTAACAGCCTTTCTAATCCTCGGGCAATATCTGCCGGATCACCAGGATCGACGAGGATCGCACATTCTTCCGAGGTTTGTTTGAGCACTTCACTCAACCCGCTATTTTCAGTCACCACCAAGGGTAACCCCGCCGCCGCCGCTTCCAACGGGGCTAGTCCAAAGGGTTCAAACAACGAAGTTAAGGTAAACACTGAACCCCGTTTAGCTAAAAACCGATAACAAGCCGCCAAAGCGGGTTGATCCGGCAAGGAAAACGCACTGATTTTCCCCCATAACTTCTTCTTTTTGACCACTTTCCGAATCGGCGCTAAGACCCGTTCCGTTTCGTCATCGCCGCATTCTTCTTGAAGGGGGTTATCCAGTCCGCCAGTAATCATCACCAGATTGGCGGTTTTTTGGAGCGTCTCACTCTGAGCAAAGGCTTCCACGAGTCCTTGGAGGTTTTTCTTCGGTGCGAGGCGGCTAGAGGCCAAAATAATCGGATATCCCAGACGGTCCTCATCAATATCCCGGGCCAAGCGTTCATCAATTAGGTCCTGGATCTCTTTTTCGTTCTCGCAGGACACATTATGACTAAACATACTGGCATCGACCCCCGGTGCAATCACCACAAACCGGGTATCGTCATTCACATCCACCGCATCCTGATAAACCCGATGACCATATTGCTCAAAGCGTTCCGTTTGCGTACTGGTAATATTGACCGCCGATCGATTCATACTCAACCGTTCCGCCACCAAACGCCGAGCAAAATGAAAATGCCTGTCCATGCTTTCCATATTTTGCGGCGTCATTTCCAATTTGTCTATTTTTTGAGCGCCTAGGGAATGACCTGTAAAGGTGAACGGGATACCCGTAGCGGCTTCAATCAAGACCCCGGCGAGACCTCCATCGCCGTAGTGAGTGGTAAATACATCGGGGAATGCGCCCTCTTCTCGATAGAATTGGAGAATGTTGGGCACCCATTCTTTGACCATAAGCGGCCAGAGTAGTTCTTTCCTGATAAATCCTTTTGGACCCGCCCGAAAGCGGATAATTCGGACATTTTCCACCCCAGGATAGGCATCGAAGGGTTCGGCAAACTCAGGCCAGTCGGAGTCAATAATCTGGCGAGTGATAATATCAACTTTGTGACCTTGATGGGCAATGGCGATCGCCACCTGTTTTACATAAACTAACTGGCCCCCGAAATCCGGATGTTCAGTCAGATGACTATCTTTTGGATCGAAGTTACCCTGGGGATTGAGAAATGCAATACGCATAAGCAGATTTTTAACCAAACGACTGCCTCAAGTGTATAGGGTTGAGGGAGATTCGCCACATTCTCAATAGTAGCTTGCACCCTGAATCATTAGCTGGTCAGTCTTTGGCCGAAAATGAAAGATAATTTGGATCATGGCGATCGCGCTTATTTCGATAACCTAGAAGATAAAAGTCGCTCTCATTAATTATGAATTCACTCTCATCCCAGATTCGTGCCATTGATGACGAACTCTCTAAACGTGAGCTTGCTCTCGACCCTGGCGGTTATTTTATCATCTACCTCGATCGCGAGGCTGCATTAATTTGTGCCAAGCATTATACCAATGTGATTGATGAGCGCGGGTTAGCCGTTGATCCGGAAACCGGGAAACCGATCCCCGCCCGAGGAAAGGTCGAACGCACCCACGAAACGTTATTTTCTGGGAGAACCGCCAAAGAACTCTGCGTGAAAATTTTTGAGGAAACGGACCCTTGTTCGGTGACAATGCTGGATCACGCCGCCTATCTTGGTCGAGAATTCATGCGTGCTCAGATGGCCCTGGAGAGTGGGGAGGAGTATGTTCAGGACTAGGGGAAGGGTACCGTGTTTCCAGGAATAAGCAACCGGGTTTGGGCCCTAGATTTGTTTCAACGTCAGTCAAGAGTTTGAAACCCAACCCGGTGTTTGACGGTTAATACCAAATCCGGTTGTTAAAAGTGGATTTTCCGGATTAGCCTGCGTAGGCAGGCTTCGTCCGTATAGCCCCACCCTTGAGGGTGTGGGTTTTTACTATCATCACCCCCGGATTCCTTATGAGGTTGGGGATCAGCGCATTCTGGGTCAATGCGCTGATCCCCAAGCCGAATCCAGAGTCAAAATCGGTGCGGTAGGTTACTGTAAAAAGCCTCCTTGATAGAAATAATAGGTGGCCATTGGAATAACCGTTGCCAGGACTAAGAGGACAATCACCACCATCGTGGCATTGCCGGTATCCGTTTCTTCTGCCGTGGCAAAGGTGCGTTCGATATTCAAGCTGGTATCAACAATCGGGGGACCGGGGTCCGGTTGACCCGAAAGGACGGCAATCAGGCGATCGCTGGCATCGGTTAAAGCTTGATTGTATTTATCGCCCTCTCGTAAGGGGACTTGGAGAGTTTCTTGGGCCACACTTTCAGCAATTTCAGCGCTTAAGAGAGATTTGAGGTCATCTCCAGTCCGGATGGCAGAATTATTCGTGAGGGTATCGACTACCAGTAAGGTTTGATGGGCTCCTTCCTCTGGGGTGGGAAACCATTTTTCAAAGAGTTTTTCCGTAAAACTGTCAATGGTTTCGCCGTAGTCTAGGCGGCGAATGGTGACCAGACGAACTTCGTTGCCAGTGTCTTTTTGGAGTGCACCGAGGGCTTTGCTGAGATTGCCTTCGGTGAGGCGACTGAGGACTTCGGCATCATCAATGGTCCAGGTGCGATCGCCAGCATGGAGAATCGGCATTTGATAGACCCCAGTAGCCGCAGCGGGTGCCACTGCCACCAAGGTTGCTAAGGCGATCGCCGCGAGGGATAAAAGGAGTCCGGTGAATCCGGCTTTCCAGGGGGTGATTCGTTGAAGGATCTGTTTCATAAAAATGGGTCTTACAAACTTATTGTTTAACTTTACCCCATTGACCCGGACCGATTAAACCCGATGACTCCCTCGGCGACTTCCTAAAAAAGCCCAACTCTGCGATTTGTTGCTGCCTCTGACCCGGTAAGATGATTGAGGTCAAAATGCAGTGAAAAGAAGGATACTCTCTATGGAAGCATTACCAGAACAGGTGCAACAATTGCGCGATCGCGTAGCGGTGGTGACGGGTGCTTCGCGGGGAATTGGTCGGGCGATCGCCGTCGCCCTCGCCGCCGAAGGAGCTAAAATTGCCGTTAACTATTCCAGTAATAGCACCGCCGCCGATCAACTGGTTGAGGAAATTACCGCCGCTGGTGGCGAGGCAACTGCCATCCAAGCCGATATTAGCAACGTTGATTCCGTCGATGCCCTAATCAAAACCGTGACGGATCAATGGGGACGCATCGATATTTTAGTCAATAATGCTGGAATTACTCGCGACACTCTCCTGTTAAGAATGAAACTGGAAGATTGGCAAGCCGTCATTGACACCAATCTCACCGGAGTTTTTCTCTGTACTCGGGCAGTCAGCAAACTCATGCTCAAACAAAAATCCGGTCGGATTATTAATATTGCTTCCGTTGCCGGTCAAATGGGAAACCCCGGCCAAGCCAACTACAGTGCAGCAAAAGCCGGGGTGATTGGCTTTACTAAAACTGTAGCCAAAGAACTCGCTTCTCGGGGGATTACGGTTAATGCAGTTGCCCCCGGATTCATCAGCACCGATATGACTAAAGACCTCAAAGGTGGGGAAGAAATCCTCAAATTTATTCCCCTCGCTCGTTATGGGGAACCTGAAGAGGTTGCGGGTGTAGTTCGGTTCCTTGCGGCGGACCCTGCTGCGGCTTATATCACCGGACAAACGATTAATGTGGATGGGGGAATGGTGATGGCTTAAGCGGCCATCCACCGGGTGAAACCGGCCTGCAAAAATGCCTCCATTCTTCAAGTTAAAGCCGATGTAAACAGCCTTGCCATTTGCAAAAAATTAGCCTTTGCCAACTTGTTCGGCAAAGGCTCAGGGGTGGTTATATAGCGGTTCGGTGGACTCATTATGTACTTTTCAAAGCCCCTCTCCCGTTCTGGGAGAGGGGTTTGGGGTGAGGGCGTATTCCTTATGGACATGAGAAACGCTATATAGCGGTTCGGTGGACTCATTATGTAATGTTCAAAGCCCCTCTCCCGTTCTGGGAGAGGGGAGATGAAAATGTTACAAATCATTTAGGAATGCTATAGGGATTCTCTCCTCGTACTGGGTCTAATTCAATGTTTTAAGAGACGAGGGATTGGCTATAAGAGCGAGATTCGGATACATCAACCTGCAAGCGATCGCAAGAAATGCGTTCCGGCCTCCCTGGAATACCATTTTTACAAGTTGTAATTTCTAATTGAGCCTCTGTAACAGCGGTAAACATCAACCGTTCTTGAGGAAACAAAACCCTTTCTAATTCAAAATTTTTTGAATTAATCAGTTTGATAATTTGAAGATAAGGGGTTAAGTTGCTATGAAAACATAAAAGATGGGATAAAGCATTGTCTGTTTTAACTTGTTTTTCTAGGCTTGAATTTAATGGCATTTTAATTTTGATAAATGTTAACAGGGTTAGATTTTGATGTTTCCCCTCGTTTTCTACCTCTAATCTGAGTAGAAATGGGTAAAACCTTTCCTTGATTTATATCATTCATAACAGCCTGCTATATCTATCTTTAGTTAGATTATGGGATTGTAGAGGGACTTAGGTATATACCCGGATAGAGAGGGCCATGTTAAAGTTTGAGGTGATGATAAACACATCCCCGTCCAGACTGACTGATTCCCGCTATCCGTACAAAGAGTAATTTATTCACTGCCCGCCTATGGATTGGGCTCCCTCTGTTCGATTTGCAGAAGTCTTGCCAGTACAGGAACTGAACCATGAAACCGGCCCCCTGGACCATCGTTTTAATTTTAGGATTAGGTATTTTCGCTTTATCTACTGGGGCGATTTTAATCCGATTAGCATTTCAGTCTGCCGGGGTACAAGGGGTGGGATTTAGCCTGATTTTAGCAGCCTCTCGGTTGAGTTTAGCAGCCCTGATGTTGCTACCGGCCTGGAGAAACCTCAAACCGCAACCCCTACAATCTGGGGCCATTATTTATGCTGGGGTTGCCGGGGGATTTCTTGCGGTTCATTTTGCCACTTGGATTACGTCCTTATCCTATACCTCGATTGCCGCCTCTACGGCGATCGTCACCACAAATCCCGTATGGATTGCCCTGTTTTCTTTCCTGTCCGGAGAAAAGCCAAACCCTAAGACTTTAGTGGGAATTACCCTGGCATTAATTGGGGGATTAGCAATCGGTTTGGGTGGGACAGAATCGAGTGCGATCGCCAGTCATCCCCTGCTAGGAAATAGTTTAGCTTTGATGGGGTCCTGGGCCATTAGCGGGTATTTATTATTAGGAAAAGAGGCACAACGGCGGGGGATGGGAATTAGCAGTTATGCGGCGATCGCCTATAGTAGTGCGGCCCTGATTTTGTTGCCATTACCCCTGTTATGGGGAAGCAATTATTTTGGCTATCCCCCATCGGTGTATGGGTATGTTCTGTTGATGGCGATCGGACCCCAACTGATTGGACATACCAGTTTTAACTGGGCGTTGCGGTGGATTTCTCCAACTTTAGTCACCTTAGTCATCCTATTTGAACCTGTAGGGGCGAGTATTTTAGGCTATTTTATCTTTGGAGAACTGCCGGGAAATGGGGTCATCGGTGGGGCGCTAGTTTTGCTGATTGGCGTGGCGATCGCCGCCCTTGCCACTCGACCCATTCCCACCCAATCATAACCTTTCAACCCGTCAGGTAATTGCATTTTAATAGAGGTTAAAAAAAGGGAGAAATTATTCAATAACCATAACCAAATTTTCATTCTTAATCCGCCATAAAAATCTGATGCTGTGCCGCATCATTTTACGGTCCAGGGTAAACCTTGCATCTGAGTAGACTCGACCACCTTTGGATGCGGATCAATGGGTTTGATTAGGGTTCTAAGTTTGAGCTGAACATCTACCGGGTCAATCGCACGGGGAAATAGCCTAGAGTGTGTAACAGGTTGCTCAAGATGCAACACAACGCGCAACTGCTGTCCTCTGAGAACCTGTGCAGCAAAATTACTTTCTGAACTGTCCGAAGCATTAAGTTTAGCAGGCAACATCGCAGCCAGGGTACACAACACTTTGCCTGCTACTTCTTCCACCAAGTCCAGCGGCTTTGTTCGACTCTGCTGGCGATAGTCTTTGGCTTCAATGAGCCAGATCACCTGGCCTTCAATCGCAATCAGATCAACAGCCTTGATGCCAGACAACCTCCTAGAAAAATGATTCCGATAAAACGCCCATTCATCGTACTTGCTCACTTTCCAAGAGTCGGAAAAACCAAAGATTAAACTATCAACCTGGATGTCTATCATTCTTAAATTCCGCTTTGAATAAACCGATCAGATTGGGCAAGCTGTTCATCCAGGGTTGTAATCGCTCCAATCTCATCAATTTCATCCCCTTGTCTAACTAAAACGCTGTCATCTGAGAAGTGTAAACCAAAGAATCGTGCAGAAAATGGAGAATTTTTATGAGCAGTCATCAGAATTTCTAGCTCACGCAGCAAAAATAAGCTATGAGTTGCTATAAATACTTGAATCCCTGCCTGACTCAAGCTGACAATGCTCCGAGCAACCTGTTTAATTAATAGGGGATTAAGATTCGCTTCTGGCTCATCCCAAAATAAAAATCCTTTGTCTAATAACATCCCATTTGCTATTAAACGGGCTAACATGGCTAATTTGCGCTGGCCTTCGGCAACTAATGGCATCTCGAATCTACCGCTTTCATTTGTTAAATAAAACCGGCCATTTTTATCGAGAATGATTGCCCCTCCCATAGCTAACTCCAGGGGGGCTAATAATTCTTGTATTCTTTTCTCTTTGGGGCCGCGCTGTAAAGGAGCGCCAAGCAGTAGGCAAGTGTCTCGCCAAGTTTCTTCAAATTCTAAATAATGACCTTCATACACGGAGACAAAATTTGGAAAAATTGTTAATAACTCACGGGTGGGGAGATAAACAGGTGCGATGTCTAGCCAAGATTCTGGAACTTTTTCTAGTAAGACTTCTGTTTTACTATTAGTGGAAAAACTAAAGGCAAAATCGAACTGAGGATTTTCAAAACTCAGTTGGATATCGCATCTATTTCGCCCTTGCTTGCGCCGAGCCAGCCGTCCCAGCGATTCAGGCCGAAAAACATTCACGAGCTTTTCTGCTAAACGACTTTGCATCAAAGTCTTGGTCGGTGAGTTATTAAATGGTTTTTTTCCTTCTTCCCAACTGGTAGCAACTGCAGAATAAATTATTTTGAGAAGATGGGTTTTTCCAGTTCCATTCTCACCAATAATAACATTAAGTTTTTTGGAAAAATTAAGATTAACCTCCGGAAAAACCGTCATTTTTTTGACATTCAAACCATTTAACATGAATTACTCCTCAACGAATTCCATCCTCTCAGAGAGGCTTGTGGAAATTAGAAGCAAAAATTTGGTTCGTGATTCCCTTAAAATCTACACTAGCACAATCAAAGACTTTGTAGGAAAATTTAAAAATTCCTAAAGTTCGCCCAAAGTAACCTTGACACAAGCTCTAACACCATCCCAATCCTGCTCAGATAAATGCCCAATCTTCATCAAGTTAGCTGTCGGAGGCAAGGTAACGATAAAGCTGCGGAAAACAGACGGGACTCGCAAACCGGCCCCTTGCCAGTCCTGAAGCGGATAGTCCGTCACACCTAACCCTGTTGTTTTCGAGGTGATGAG
Organism: Oscillatoria sp.; assembly: GCA_011390515.1. GTDB lineage: Bacteria > Cyanobacteriota > Cyanobacteriia > Cyanobacteriales > Laspinemataceae > Laspinema. The sequence continues at coordinate 853 of JAABSJ010000006.1, read as the reverse complement.
TCCAACAATCACATCAGGACGGTTTGCATGATATATCTCTGAAGATAGGACAAGGGCTGGACGGCGTTTAACCCCCGTAACACCAGGAAAATCAACCGTTACAACATCACCGGGATGAAAACTCATTCAGCCATCTCCTCATCGTCAGGAAAAATAGTCGCCGCATATTGCCAAGAAAACGCCGCTAAATCCTGTTGATCGGCTTCGGTCCAGGCATCACTGTCATCAACAATAGCATTTTGTTGAATTAAGCCATTGAGAATCAGTGTAGCCAATTTGAGTCGTTCGGTTGGAGGAAGTCTAGAAACAATTTCAATATAGATTTCTTGAGGAGTTTTTGTCATAAAATATTAGGGTAAATTTTTAGCTATGTTTCAATATTGAACTGATTTGGGTAAACCCCAAATAACCCAATCATAGAAGCTAAAGCGGCTTAAGGAGTTCAATCATCGACAATATATTGATTCACGGATAAGCCTTCATTTTTAGCAAGGGTAGCAAGCTGTTGATGGAAGGTTTTAGGTGATCTTAACGTTAATTGGCTGATGATGGGTTGTCTATTCATACGAATCCAGTCACAAATTACGGTAACCCCTGATGGTGTCGGGGCATCCTTTGCGAATTGCCCCAACCTGAAAGGGTGGGTTCTCAAAATATGCGTCAGTCCTGTTTAGGAAAAGCAAGCATTACCTCCCTCTACTGATGCCACATTGACAGGAGTAGGGGCGGCAATGCTAGGGCTGAATTTTAAGCAATTGGGGACCGGACGCGATGGCCGATGTCTCGGCGATAGTAGGACCCGTCAAAGTGGATTTTTTCTACGCCTTGATAGGCCTTGGCAAAGGCATCGTCA
>JAABSJ010000060.1 GCA_011390515.1 Oscillatoria sp. | reverse complement strand
CTTAAGATTCCTGCTTCTAAAAAACAGACGGGGCGATTCCACTTGGGGGCTTGGTCTGCGTAGGGGGAATTTTTGGCAATGATGATTAGGAATCCATCTTGATAATGGTCTTGGTTTAATTCAACGCTACCCCAACCCATTGTTTTCCAAAATTGCTGAAAGCATTGAATGAATTGGACCATTTCCATTTGGGAGATGGTTTTTCCATAGTAATCGGAGATTTCTTCACAAAATCTCACATAAAAGTTTTTGCCCCACCATTTACCGCAGTTGAAGAGGACGAGGCGGGCGGCGGATCCGGTTTCATGTTCGAGGCCGCTATAGATGGCGGAAATTAAGGTTTCGGGGATGGCGAGGAGGCGATCGCCTCGGCGATTTTCCAGGAGTCCGAGTTCTAAGTCGCCTTTCACATAGACGTCATAAGCAAAATAATTGCCGGGGAGTTGTTGTTCTTTCAGCAGATTGGAAATAGAAATCATAGTGTTATGCTTAGGAATTTCGTGGGTGGGGATATTTTGTGGGAGGAGTTTGAGGGCGAACTACTGAGGTTGAGTTTCCTCCAATAACATGGCTTTGGCTTTCTCAAATAAGGGTTGAATCAGGGGAAAGTGTTTGTCGGAGAGTTCGGCTTTGACCCCTTGCAGTAATAACTCGTAAAGTTTCCGTTCGATGGTTTGGGTTTGGTGGGTTTGCACTAACCCAGTCATCCAATCGTTGAGGCGTAAGGCGAGAAAGTCGGGGTCACTTAAGAGCATGGCGGTCCCACAGTAGCGACTAATTAACAGCCAATGTTTGAGCGATCGCTCTAGGATTTCCTGGCGTTCATCGGGAAAGGCGGCGACGAGGCGATCGGCTACGGGTTGAAAAATCTGTTCTTCTTTGTCTCGAAGGATTTCATAAGCCTCCATACGTCTAGCTAAGGAGACCGCATAGCGTCGAAAGAGTTCGAGTTCATTGGTCTGTAAATAACGCTGTTCAGCTTGCTCTAGCAGTCGCGCAATCTCGGGGTGCATGGTTGTCTTCTGACCTAGGGTTGAGGATGGGATGGTTGGAAGAAAAACAGTCGCGGGGGGTCGATCTGCCGCTTCTTTCTCTTTGAACCCGCGCAGGCGGGCTTTGTTCGTATAGCCCCACCCTTGAGGGTGCGGGTTTTTTCTATCAGTACGGGAGTTGGTGGGAATCGCGACTGAAGTCGCTGTTTGCTGTCGCAACTTCAGTCCCGGTGGAAAGTCCTAAAAGGCTTCGAGTAAATCAATCAGGGTCACTTCCTCTTCTGATGAGGAGGCGGTCCCGGCAGAGGATGAGGGTTTGGGAAAGGAACCGACTTCTGGGGTTCCTTCCCAAGGTAGCAGGCGGAAATAATCCCCAACGACCAAGGTCCACCGGGAGGCGGGGTTGGGAGGCTGTCCGTTAGAACCTTGGGTTAGGGGTTGTCCTTGCCAGTTACATTGACTAAAATAGTCTTGGACGGACAGTTTTAATAACGATTTGCCGCTATTCATCGCAAGCGTTCTCCGGCTTCTAACCGTTGTTGGATATCCCGCGCAGTGGCTCCTTCATTTTGCCAGAAGGCAGCGGCATCGATGCGGTCCTGACTGCCGAGTAAAAATTTACAGTAGGTTTCACCCATTGAGTAGCATTGGAGTTCAATGCAACTTAACTGTTTGTTGACCAAGCAGGTGAAGAATCCGGCAAATAGACCGGCGTAGATGTAGCAGACGGGTTTGCCGACATCGCCGAGGGTACGGGCGACGGCAGAATCAAAGAGGTTGATAAACATAAATCCATGCTTGCGATCGCTTAGATCGACTTCCCAGCGTCCCCATCCTTGGGCGGTAAAGGGCCACCACCAGGTTTCAAGCAGGAACATCAGGTTGGCTTGGCGGATATCCCGTTGATATTCTTTCTCAAACCATTTTTTGAAAAATTCGGCATCTTTGGTCCCCCATTCGCAGCCTATGGTGTACATAATCACCGAGGCGGCACTGCCGACTTCTTCTTCTAACCCTTCGACTAAGCCAATAATAAAGTCTTCGCTGGTAAAGGTATTTCGTCCCTCATTCCAGTCAGTGACAATCCCGGTGTCGGGGTGAAATGAAAAGAAATCCTGAAAGCCATAGTGGTTGTGCTTTTTGGCCTGCGTTGGCTGACGATTCGGTTCTAAGTTGGCAGCCGGTTTTTTGTTGGTAGATACTACCATCAGACAATACTCCTTGTGATGGGATGGGGTCTTGGGTTTGTTGTCCCGGTCAGTTCCGTTAAGTGGCTTCCTGTCTGGGGGTGGGTGGTGGCGGTCCTCTCTATGGACGAGGCCATGTTCACCTGTGCCGGTCTATTTCTAATTTTAGGCAACTGAGCGGATATTTGGAAGGATGAATTTTGCCGATCGCACTAAAAACCCGGAAAATTGCGGCTAAAAATTCTAACATCAAGAATCATGAATTTTTATTGAGAAATTGTTACCGATTAATTTTCATGATAAATTTGCCAAGCTAGGTAAAAATCCGTGAGGATGCGATTGACATTGAACCCGCTTTGTGTATATAAAATAAAGTCAAGACTAAAGCCCTGGCTTTAGGCAGCAGGGGTTCCCTTGCCCCTAAATCAAGGCTCCCAGGGCAGATTAGATCTGACCCGTTAGATTATGCGGCTTGGGATGTGATCTGAACCGGCTGCATGGGAATTTCAATTCGGAACTCGGTGCCTTGTCCCGGTTGGGAAAGACAGGTCAAAGAACCCCCATGTTTTTCCACTACGATTTGGTAACTAATGGATAAGCCCAAACCTGTCCCAGAACCGACGGGTTTGGTGGTAAAAAACGGGTCAAAAATGCGCGATCGCACCTCATCTGGAATTCCCGGACCGTTATCGCAAATCCGAATCACCACGCCGCTTCCCTTTGCCAAGTCCAGGTTTTTATGAGCATTGGAACGCCGATCGCCTAGATTGGCACTACCCGCATCCTTCTCCACCCATTCACTGCTGATTTTAATCCAACTGGGATTGGCGCGAATCTGTTCCGGGGTCCGATCGCGATCGCGCATTTCCAAGGCATCAATGGCATTGCTCAAAATATTCATAAACACCTGATTGATTTGCGCCGCATAACAGTCCACCAACGGCAACTGGGCATACTCTTTAATCAGATGAATTGACGCCCGGTCCCCTTTAGACTTGAGGCGATGTTGCAAAATTAATAAGGTACTATCAATCCCTTCATGAAGATTCACCCGTTTTTTCTCCGATTGATCCAGGCGGGAGAAGTTTCGCAAGGATAAAACAATCCCCCGAATCCGTTCCACTCCCACTTTCATCGAAGATAAAATCTTCGGCAAATCTTCCTTCAAAAAGTCCGCTTCGATTTCCTCACTGAATTCTTGAATCGCCTCATGGGGATTGGGATAGTATTCCTGGTAATTTTCGAGCAATTCCAGTAAATCTCGGGCATAATCCGTAACATGAGTGAGATTCCCATAGATAAAATTCACCGGATTATTAATCTCATGGGCCACGCCCGCTACCAACTGGCCGAGACTTGCCATTTTTTCACTCTGAACCAGTTGACTTTGAGCTTGTTGCAAATTCTGTAAAGTGAGAACTAATTCTTCCTTTTGATGCTTCAATTGCTCGAAGAGTTCAGCTTGATGCACGGCGACCCCAAACTGAGCGCCAATTTGACTGACTAACTCCACCTCATACTCATACCAATGACGAGGACCGGAATTTTGATAGGCTGCCAGCAATCCCCACAGGGTTTCTCCGGCGAGGATGGGAACAATGATATAGGCTTTGGCTTGAAACGTTTCTAACAGTTCAATGTGGCACTGAGCATGGCCTACATTGTAGATATCATTAACAGCGAGGGATTGATTCTCGCGGTAGCGTCCACCTTGGGTTTCCTGGAGATGAGTATCGGCGATATCCGGCAGGTTGCCCATTAGGGGATTCCAGCCCGGGGAAACAGATTCCGCGACGAAGTTGCCACTCCAATCGGGTTTGAAGCGATAGACCCCGACGCGATCGGTATCTAAAAGTTGCCGAACTTCTTGGGTGGTTGTTTGGAAGAGGGTATGGATATCCAGCGATCGCCGGATTTTATCGATCGTCGTGGCTAAAGCTCGTTCTCGTCGGGCTGCCTGGGCTAATTGTGAGGTTTGGGCTTGGAATTGCCCCTGTTCTTCAGAGCGTTCCAGGGCTAGACATAAGTGAGAAGCGATGAGGCGAAGAAACTCAATTTCGCTCGGTTCCCACCGGCACTCTCCCTGACATTGATGCACCCAGAGGAGTCCCCAGAGCGTATCTTGTTGGTGGAGGGGGATGCATAAGTGAGATTTAACCTGTAATCGCGTTAACAAATCGCGATAGCGCAAGGGAAGATCGGACTGGGAAATATCTGGAATGACCTGAAGTCCCCCAATCTGATAGAAGGGATTACAGTCGTCCGCAAGGTGGCGATCACCTAATTCTGTCCCCAATGCGGCTAAGGCTGGCGATCGCACGTCTTCGGCAATAATTTGTCCCCAACTGCCCTGATATTCGGGCCATAAGCGAAATACGGCAACGCGATCGACCTCTAATAGCTGGCGCAGATCAGTCACTGTGGCTTGAAAGAGGCGTTCTAAATCCAGGGATTCTCGAATGCGGGCGATCGCCCGAGACAAGGTTCTGTAGGGTTCCGTTGTACCCTGAGCGATCGCCCCTCGACGTTCTGACTTCATCAAAAAACCTCCCGGCTGCGAGATCTCCGTGTCTATCCCGGTGACGCTCAGTAAACGTTTCATGGGTCATCCTCCATCCTGTATTCTGATCTTCCACCCTGCTGAGTGTTCCTTTAGGGATTGATATGCCTTGAATTGAGTAGATGCCCGAACTAATTCGGAGGCCACTTGATATCCCCAAACTTCCCTGATTCCTACTTATTATAAAGTTTCTAATTATTTTTGCTCTCTGTATATCGGATGATTTTTCCTTTTAATCGTTACGGGAGTAGTTCTCCATCAGACTATCAATTCATCTGATTGTTCAGATAAATTTTTTCTATAGCAATCCTAAATGATTCCCTCACCCGATGTCCCCTCTCCCGCTTTGGGCAGCCCACGAGAAAGGGGCCGCCGACGTATTCCACAACGGCACGCCAGGACTGCTATATAGCGACCCTAAATCTTTTTGACAATGGATCTAACCCGAAAATCTATGGAGTGCGAGCATCTTGCTCGCTATCTTTATGCCAAACTGATTTAGACGCGCTATAGCGGTTCCCACAGTTACGAGGTACAGATCGATACGAGGAGTGCGAGCATCTTGCTCGCTATTTTAGAAAGCGAGCAAGATGCTCGCACTCCTCTGCTCTAAATATCTGTACCTCATCAGTCCAGGAACCGCTATATATGTCATCAGATATCAAGCTTCAACCCTGATCCCAGAGGGAAGGGTCAACTCAAATTGCCCCTCCCTCCAAAAAACTCAGGAAAAATCCGCCACGGGTTCCGGAAGCTACCGAGAAGAGGGTAGATGGGTGGAGTTTGAGGTTTCCACCTCCTGGGTGGCAGAGGGTTGGGAGTGAATAATCGGAATTTCAATCCAAAATTCAGTGCCTTGACCCGGTTCAGAGAGACATTTAAAGGTTCCGGCGTGTTTATCCACCACAATTTGTTTACTGATGGAAAGACCCATTCCCGTTCCCTTGCCAATCTCTTTCGTGGTAAAAAAGGGTTCAAAAATGCGTACTCGCAGATGTTCAGGAATGCCCGGACCATTATCAAAAATACAAATCGCCGCATTTTGGTTCTCGTCATCCCCGGTTACTGTGGTGCGAATCGTAATTCGACAGGGTTCCTGATGGCGTTCTTGAGGCGATCGCTCTTTATCCCACTCCTCTAAGGCATCAATGGCATTGCTCAAGAGATTCATAAATACCTGATTAAGCTGTCCGGCAAAACATTCCACCGGAGGCAGTTTCCCATATTCTTTGACAATTTCAATTCCCGGGCGATCGCTTTTGGCTTTAAAGCGGTGGTGTAAAATCATTAAGGTACTATCAATCCCATCATGAATATCCACCGCTTTCATCTCCGTTTGATCCAGCCGGGAGAAATTCCGCAAACTCAGGACAATCGACCGGATGCGGTCCGCGCCAACCTTCATAGATGCCAACATTTTCGGCAGATCTTCAATCAGAAAATCTAAATCTATTTCTTCAATAAACTCCTGAATTTCTGAGGGAGGTTCCGGGATATGATATTGGTAAAGTTTTTGCAACTCTAACAAATCCTCGGCATATTGGGTGGCATGATTAAGATTGCCATAGATAAAGTTAACCGGATTATTAATTTCGTGAGCAATTCCAGCCACGAGCTCTCCCAGGCTGGACATTTTTTCCCCTTGAATCAGTTGGGTTTGAGCATTTTGGAGGTCGGTGAGTGCCTGTTCTAACTCCACCGCTTGGGCTTGGGCTTTCGCCGCCGCCGCTTGGGTTTGTTGATAGAGTTCTGCTTGCCCGATCGCAATTGCTGCCTGATCCGCCAGTTGTTGCAACAGGTCAATTTCTTGCTCTTGCCACAGACGCGGTTGTTCACACTCATGGGCAATTAAAAATCCCCACAAATCTGAACCCATCCGAATCGGGACGATTAAATTAGCTTTAACCTGAATGCTTTTTAAAAATTCCCGATGGCAGTCACTCAATTCAGCGGTGGCAACATTATGAATCGCCCGGACTCGTCCTTTTAAATACAAGTTGGAAATATCGGTGGGAATGCATCCGGGACAGCGCACCCCTCGGACCGATGGCCAGCTTTCCCGGAGATCTTCTACCGTCACCTCGCCAGTGCCGCTGTCATTAAACTGATAAATCACCACGCGATCGGTATTCAGCAAATTTCGCACACGCTGGGCGATGGTTTGGAGAATGGTGCTGACATCTAAGGTGCTGCGGATTTGGTCTGTGATTTGTTTGAGGATGCGGGTAAATTTTAAGGACTGTTGGAGTTCCTCCGTGCGTTCTTGGACCTGTTTCTCTAGGTTGGCATTGAGGGAATTCACTTCTTTGTAGAGTAAATACTGCTCGATCGCCATTGAAAAATGCTTCCCAATGGAGCGAGTCATTTCAATTTCTTCTGGCTGCCACTCTTGAGATTGTCCGGTTTTGCGTTCCCGCCATGCATCGAAGGATTGCCGAGGCAGTAATTGCTTGAGATTACTATTAAAGCGTCCGGCCCATAAGGTTTCAGTTTCAATTTCGTTCCGAAAAATTGTCAAATATCCGAGATTTTGTTGTCGATAAAACAGGGGCATTACCAGCAGGCTGCGGATCCGAGTGGGGCGGAAATCCGGGGTAAAACAGTTAATGTGAATAGGTTTATAAATATCCGTGATTGCCCAGACGGAAGCGGCTTGAGATTGTTCTAAATCGGGGCTGGAATTGGCGGTTTCAATCCAGTCTTTCCACCGGGGATGTTCTTCTAGGATGTCGGAGAATTCAGACTGGAGGGGAAGCGGTTGTTCTCCGAAGGTAAACAGTTGACTGTCTGAGTTGTCCAGGTTATCCATCATGGCATTGTGTTTCGCCCCGATGTAGAGCCTACCGCCACATCCTTTGAGGGCGCTGACTGTGGCTTCTAGTGCCGCCTGGACCTCGATGGAGGGTTGAGCGTGGAGTAAGGCTGCCACTTGATTGATCGTGGCTTCTCGGGCTTGTTTTTGCTGGGTGGCTTGGAGGAGGGTGGCTTGGGCGATCGCGATCGACACCTGATCCGCCAATAATTGGACCAACTGCAAATCGTCTTCAGAAATCGGGCGCGGTTCGACATGATGGGAGACAATCAGACCCCAGAGTTCCTGATGATGGAGGATGGGGACCACCACCGATGAGTTGATTCCCATTGCTCTGAGGTAGGTTAAATGACACTCATCTACAGGGCGATAGCGGATGCTGTTTCCACCCTCTAAAGATTCGTTCGAGGCATATTCCCTGGAACTGACCCCGATTTGCTGCTTGGCAACATCTACGATGGAACAGACCCGATCTTTGGTAAACCGTTCTCTGGCTCGTTCCGGAATATCATCGGCGGGAAAATTTAATCCTTTCAGGGAGGGAAGGCGATTTTCATTAATGGACTCAGCAATCACTTTCCCGCTACTATCGGGATTGAATTGATAGACCATTACGCGATCGGTTCTTAATAGGGACCGGATTTCAGCCGCCGTCGCGGTGAGAATTTCCTCTAAATCCAGGGATTGGCGAATCCGGGTGAGCATTCGATGCAACAAGACTTCGCGATCGAGTCTTTGTTGGACGGGTTTTGCGGTATTTGTATTATTATTTTTGAGTGTCATAAAAATGTGCTTTTTCCAATCCAGATGTTTTTACCTTGGGAAGGTCCAAAACCCTCCGTATTCCCACTAAATTAGATTTTAAGGCTCTTGAAAAATTACAGGGTTGAGCGGTACAAATTCCGTTTCTCTACACCCACTCGAATTATTTCGTCGCCTTATGAGTGCCAGTAGGTCAATACCCCGCCCCGATCTAAGGAGATGGGACTGGATGCCTCATCTTTAGGTAGCTGAACCGCTCTAGTGTTGACTGATTCAGTTATCGATGAGGAGCGACATCAGCTAGAACTCCCCTGTCTGAGTTTCTAGCACAGAGCCGAGGGTTTAGTTCCGGTTCTCCCGGTAACGGGACCGATCGCCAAAACCCCCATCTTGATGCCTTTGTCAACATCATATCAATAAAATCTTAATATATTCCAGGGTTGTAGAGTTGGAATGACTTATCATCCCGTTCCCTAGTTTTCCCCTGTTGACAATACTCTAATTTTCAGGTATAATAGAAAGTTAGCCGTATTTTAAAATTAACCAGAGTCTTGAATCCTACCGGAGAGAACAAAGGAAAAATGCATCGGTCATCTGTTCTGTAGAGAGTGGGTTTCCCTTGTCCCGAAACCGGATTTCTTTCCGGGAGGCGATCGCTTCCCCGATAATTTTTATATCTTGTGTATAGCTTCCCATCGCCCCCTTTGAAAACCTCCGAGGGAATCAACTCAGCGTTCCCCAATTGCCCACTTAACTGGACTCTTGCTCCTGAATGCGTCCTCGGATTTCTTCTCGGACACTCATCAACATTTGGCCGAGATGATTTTGACCCGTGCGATCGGCACCACAACCCCAGAAATAATCCGTCGGGGAATCCTCAACAATCAGAAGGTCCTCCGTCCCCAGCAGAATCCCCTGGATATCTAAATGGGTCAAAAACTTCGTTAATACCGCTTCTCGCATAATCCCGAGTTTGACCCAATCCCAGTTTGAGCGAACGATCCGAGACGGATCGCGTCCTAATTTGGCCGCTTCATCCGGAGTCGGCGCATTCCGGATTTCAGTAATAATCGACTCATCCTCTACCCCAATAAATTTATGCGCTTGATAATAATGCTCGACTGTCGGCCAATGTAGGCCCTTTCTGCGAATTCCGTGGGGGGAAAAATTAGAAAAACAGCCGTAGGGTTCGTCAACTTTGTAAAAGTAAATTGTCATTTCTATAGTTTAGTTTATTTACGCCTGAACATCTTCAGGTTTTCCTCAATATCCGCTCATCTCAATCCCTTGAACCCTGTTCCCACTCCTGAATTCTATTCTCTATCCGGTGATAGCCGCGTCCTGGGGCATTGGGACGGGATACTATCAAGAGGGGATAGAGTAGGGGGAAGACAACCGGGTTTCTGGCGAAAATTTTGGCCGATTCGTCACAAATCTCAGCCAGAAACCCGATTTCTTGTCTTTGGGGTCTAAATCCTGTGCTAATCCTTTAGGGGAGGAGTCTAAACCTGACTAGCCCCCGAAACCGGGAATCAGGTTTTTCTTGAGACGGTCGATCGCCTTGTTGGCAATATCAGCGTAACTGGTTTCCCCACATAATACCTCTACCATACGCTGAGTCGCACTTGGACGCTTAATCCCCACTTTATAAGCAATTTTGGGAATTTTGTAGAATAAACCGGAGACGCGGGAAGCCCAAACCATTTGTCCTCCCCATTCCTCATTCATCACCTGAGTGTATTTTTCTAGGGCGTTGCTGGTGCCAGCGAGGGCAGCATCAATGGATTCTGCGGCTTTAACGCCACTAAACATGGAGGGACGAATTCCCTCAGCGGTTAAGGGGTCAACCACGCAGGCAGCTTCCCCGGCGAGGATGGCATTTTGGGTATGGAGTTTTTGCTCTTTTTCCCAGAGGCAGAGAAAATCCTGATGCACTTGGGTGGAGAGAGGGAACCCATGAGCTTGGGCATATTCGGTTAAGATTTGATCCAGTTTTTCTTTAGTATTGCCTTGTAAATTAGCAATGCTGAGGCTGCAACCATCGGCTTTGGGGAAGTTCCAGATGTAGCCTTTTTTGATGCGGCCAAAATCAAATTGGATCAGGGGATTGGGATTGGCTGAGGTAATTTCGACCGAGGCGGCAGGTTGGCGATCGCGTTCTTTAAAGCCCAGCATTTTAGCCATTGGACCTTTGGCCCCATCTGCGGCGATTAGATATTTGGCTTCTAGGGTGTCCGTGGCGGTGGTGACTTGCCAGCGATCGCCTTTAAAAGCAATTTGAGTGACCGCACTATTATCGCGAACTTCGGCCCCTTGTTGTTTAGCTTGGTCGATCAGGAATTGGTCAAAGATCTCCCGGCGGACCATCCACATCGGTTCAGGGGTTTCCAGTTGCACCTCTACCGGGTCCTCGCCCTGCCAGGTGTAGCGCAGGCGATCGACTTTCATCGAAATCGCGGGAGTAAAGTCAAAGTCAAACCATTGAGCGATCGCTGGAGAGACACCGCCTCCACAGGGTTTATAGCGCGGCAAAGATGCTTTTTCTAGGACTAAAACCGATCGTCCTCGTTTTGCTAAATGATAGGCGGCACTTCCGCCAGCAGGACCCGCTCCTACAATAATGCAGTCGAACATAATGATTGAAGTTTTACGTCTCAATTGAATTGATTTTATGGCACGCTCTGGGCCCTCGCGCCTCTGTCATCAGACAGAGGACAGCCCAGGCATCCTTGACAAACTGTAACGAATAGATGCCTGAAAAACCCAGATAACCTGAAGAATTATCTGGGTTTTTCAGTTGATTAGGCTTCTTCCAGAATTGTCTTAAGCCCCCCAGGACTTAAATAAATCTCTTGCAAAAATTCGGATTGATCCCCCCAACCCCCCTTAAAAAGGGGGGCTTTAAAGAATTTTGCAAGATGTCTATTAAGGGGGGCTTTAGAGAATCTTGCAAGAAGTCTAATATTTATTCCTCTGGCCTCCCCCTTTTTAAGGGGGACGGGAGGGGGATCTCTCGGGGGAAAGGGGGATAAATCCGGAATTTTGCAAGAGGTCTATTACAAACTCGCTAGGCTTGGAAAAACGGGCAGAAAAATTAGACAGTGGTGATGTCTTTTTCCTTCACCGCAAGCACTTCATCGACTTTGGCGACGTATTTATCCGTCATTTTTTGAATGTCATCTTGCAAAGCTCTCGATTCATCTTGGGAGATGTCACTATTTTTTTCTTGCTTGCGGACTGAATCAATCCCATCCCGGCGAGCATTGCGAATAGCAACCTTACCTTCTTCGGCATATTTTCCGGCCACTTTCACCAGTTCCAGACGGCGATCGCTGGTTAACTGGGGAATGTTCAACCGAATGACTGCCCCATCATTGTTCGGAGTTAAGCCCAAATCCGAGGTTAAAATTGCTTTTTCGATCACAGCCAAACTGCCGCGATCGAACGGTTGAATCGAAATCGTACTGGCATCGGGGGTATTGATGCTCGCTAACGATTTGAGCGGGGTGGGCGTTCCGTAATATTCCACCATGACTTTATCCAGCAAAGAGGTATTCGCTCTGCCGGTGCGAATGGTGTTAAAAGAGCGTTGAGTTGCCTCAACCGCTTTTTTCATCAGATCTTCTACTTCAGCTAACTTCACAAAAACCTCCCACAATCGTTCCGACGTTTTCTCCCAAGACCGCTCGGCGGATGTTACCCGGTACCGAGAGGTCAAATACTATGATAGGGATATTGTTGTCTTTGCACAGGGCGATCGCGGTACTATCCATCACCCGCAAGTCTTGCGCTAAAACATGGCCATAAGTCAGGCTGTTAAACCGTTTCGCATTGGGGTTCAGATGAGGGTCACTATCATAAATCCCATCTACTTTAGTCGCCTTAAAGATCACCTCGGCATTGATTTCTGCGGCTCTCAAAGCGGCTGTGGTATCCGTGGTAAAGAAGGGATTTCCCGATCCGGCCCCAAAAATAACCACCCGTTTTTTTTCTAGGTGGCGAATGGCACGACGACGAATATAGGGTTCGGCAACTTCCTGCATGGCGATCGCGGTTTGCACCCGAGTCGGGATGCCCATGCGTTCGAGAGAATCCTGCAAAGTCATGGCATTCATCACCGTGGCGATCATGCCGATGTAGTCAGCAGTCGCCCGATCCATGCCTGCTGCTGCTCCTTTAACTCCACGAAAAATGTTACCGCCACCGACAACGATTGCCACTTCTACACCATCGGCAATCAGATCTGCCAACTGTTGAGCGATTTGCTCAACCACGATGGGATCGATGCCGTAATTTAGCTCGCCCATCAATGCTTCGCCACTCAGCTTTAGTAAGACTCGCTGGTACACTGTCCCCATCAGCTCACTCTTTTCCCAACTGTATTTGCCTCACCCATAAGATAGCAGGATGTCGGCATTTTTCCACGCATTCCATCAGAAATCATCCCAGGGGTGTTTGGGGACTCGTGGAAATGCCTGGGATAGGAGGGTCCATTTTCGGGTTGAGGGTTGATGGCCCTTGGACGGTAACGGCAGTTTGGGGCAGTCTGGGTTTAGGGTCCTTTCTGATGCCATTTGAGGGAACTACCAATGGTTTCGGTAGACTCTATGGCAATGGGTTCCCCGGATAGCAAGGATGCGATCGCCTCTCTCAAGTAGGCAACCTCCACCTCCTCTGGGCGATCGGGACAATCATCAATCCCACCTCGATAACGCAGAATCCCCTCCCCATCTAGCAAAAACACCTCGGGGGTCTTGTTTGCCCCAAAGCAATGGGCTACATCTTGGGTGGCATCCCGCAAATAGGGAAAATTGAGGCCCCTTTCCTGGGCAAAGGACTTCATCTGTTCAAAGCTATTTTCAGGATATTGACGGGCATCGTTGGAGTTAATACCAATCAGGGTAAAGCCTTGGTCGTTAAAATCCGTCTGGATCTGTTGGAGGCGATCGAGATAGGATTGGACATAAGGACAGTGATTGCATAAGAAAATTACACCCACTCCCCGATACTCTTCTAAATACCGGGCTAAGTGGTGAACGCGATCGTCTATTCCCGGCAATTCAAAATCCGGGGCATGGCTTCCGATAGCAGTCCCTATCATTTCCATAAAACTGAGTTCTCTGTGGTATGGACTGAGCAATTAAACAATACCGAGCGGGGAATCGGGTTGTAGCATCTTCCCGATAAGTTGGGATTTCATGCTTGCTCTACCTTTAGTTTATGCACTTTAAGAGCCCGTCGTAAATTCCCCAGTCCAAAATTTGAGGCTTCCAAGGGCGGGAAAAAATTGTAACATTATGTTAAGCCCACCTTTTGATATTCATACGGAATCCGGTTGTGATGGGTCTGCAAAAACCTGCACCCTCAAGGGTGGGGCTACACGGACGAAGCCCGCCTACGCGGGCTAAGAGATAAAATCGACTTGAGACAACCGGATTTGATATTCAGGGGCGATCGGCCTGATTCCCTCACTACCCCGCAGTCATGACTCTGATTCCTTCCCACCCTTCACCCCCCTCCCACAGCGCCGCCTTGCCCTTTCAAACCTGGACCTGGCGAGGGTTTCCGATTTGCTACCAACAGCAAGGAGACTCGGGACCCGCAGTGGTACTTGTCCACGGATTTGGAGCCTCCTGCGGTCACTGGCGCAAAAATATTCCAGATTTAGCGACGGGTTGTCGAGTCTATGCCATTGACTTGATAGGGTTTGGTTACTCGGCGAAACCGACCCCTGGAGAGGCGATCGCCTACACCTTTGAAACCTGGGGACAACAACTCGCTGATTTTTGCCGGGAAATCGTCCGGGGTCCCGCCTTCTTCGTCGGCAATTCCATTGGCTGTATTGCCATCATGCAAGCTGCCGTGGATCATCCTGAACTCGCCCAGGGGATTGTCGCCATTAACTGTTCCCTGCGCCTACTGCACGATCGCAAACGGTCCCTGAAACCCTGGTATCAACGAATTGGCCCACCGATTGCACAAAAGGTATTGTCTGTCAAGTGGGTCGCCCAATTCTTTTTTAAAAAATTAGCCACTGCTAAAACAGTCCGCTCCATTTTATTGCAAGCCTACCGCAAAGCAGATGCCGTCACCGATGAACTGGTGGAGATTATTCTGGGACCCTCCCGGGATGCCGGTGCCGTGGATGTGTTTGTCGCCTTTACCCGCTATTCCCAAGGCCCCTTACCAGAAGACTTGCTACCCATTTTACCTTGCCCCGCCCTCCTCCTCTGGGGCAGCGAAGACCCCTGGGAACCCCTCACCCTGGGCCAAGAATTTGCCCAAATTCCCACCGTAGACCAATTTATTCCCTTACCGGGATTGGGTCATTGTCCCCAAGATGAAGCCCCCGAGGTCGTCAATCCGATTGTGTTGGAGTGGATATTAGGAAAACAAGGGGAGTCTAAAGGTTTGGAATAGGGGTTGAGGAATGCGAGAGTTGTTGCTCGGTGCGATCGCCATTATAATACTGGGGTAAGAACTGCTCCCAGGATTGATTCAGTACCTCTGCATCGGGCCTCAACGGATATCATTTAACATTTTTGCCAGTGTAAATAATTTTCAGCAAGCCCAATAAAAAAAATGAGTAGAACTATCAACTTTCAATCTATTTCTTGGTTTTGGGACCTCTACACCAGAGACCTCCTTGACCTAAATCCTCCTTATCAAAGACGAAGTGTTTGGAATCAAAAATATAAAGATGATTTTATTGATACAGTCTTGAATGGATACCCATCTCCTGCCATTTTTTTATATCGAGAAATTAGGGATGATGGTATCTCAAAATATAGCGTAGTCGATGGCAAACAAAGATTGTCTACTTTATTTGAATTTGCCGAAAATAAATTTCCCGTCAGTGACAAAGCCACGATTACGAGACTAAGAGGATTATCCTTCAAAGAATTAGAGACAGAAGTAAAGCAAAGTTTTTGGACCTATCAGTTTGCTGTTGAATCAGTTCCTTCTACGGATGAAAAAATCATTAATGATATTTTTGACCGCATCAATCGGAATGTCAGTAAATTAACCCCTCAAGAACTTCGACACGCCCGGTTCGATGGCGTCTTTATTACCACCGTCGAACAATTGACAGACTGGATGTTATCCGTTTTACCCCCCAATTTTCCCTCAATTCCCTCAAAATCAAGAAAAGAAATGAAAGATGTGGAATTTGTCACTCGACTCCTCCTATTTTTAGAAGAGGGAGTCAAATCCTATCGTCAAGATGACTTAGATGCAGCATTTAATGATAGAGATTTAGAGTGGGAAAACCAAAATAAAATAGAAGATAAATTTAAACAGGTGATTAGTTTAATTCAACAAATTTTAGAGCAGGGGGTTGATTTAACCAAAACTCGCCTTAAAAATCAATCTGATTTTTATTCATTTTTTGCTGCTATTGCCGAATTAAATCAAGAAAATCCTCTAAAAGTTAATAGGGAAATATCTGAAAATATCGCAAAATTTTTAGATAGAGTAGAGTCGGATGAGGCTCGAATGACTGATAAAGAAGCTCAAACATATTATGATGCAATTACAACTTCTCTCGTTTCAGGAAATGAAAAATCCAGAACCAGAATAGATAGTTTAAAATCTGTAATTTTGTCATCTATTGCGATTGTCGCATAACTTCTAAGGTTATTCATGAAGTATCCTTCGATTTTAGACCGTCAATATGAACAATACCGTCCTTTAGTTGAAGAAGTAGCAAAGCGAGTTAAATCAACGCTGGTCAATTTTTGTGATCATAAAGGATACGCCTTCACTTCTAGGATTAAGACCATTGAATCTTTAGCGGAGAAAATTGAAACCGGGCGATTTAAAAAATGGTCGGATCTTGATGATTTATTTGCTTGTACAGTAATTATTCCCCGGTTATCCCAAGAAGAAGAAGTTATAGATTTTTGCCGACATACTTTTAATGTCACTAAAACTCTCAAAAGAGGACAGGCGAAAAAAGCACCGGATATATTCAGATTTGATTCAACGAGACTTTCTGCTAAATTAAGAACTATTGATCCAAGTTTAGACACTTCATTAAATATTTTTAATATTGGGTTTGAAATTCAAATCAAAAGTGCGTTTGAACACGCTTGGGCCGTTTCCACCCATGATTTAGTTTATAAAAGTTCTGAAATTGATTGGAGAAAGCTGCGTTTGGCAGCACAAATTAAATCTACTGTTGAACAGTTAGATACTCTGATTCTGGCTTTTGAAGAAGTGTCTTCTGTCATCAAAGAAAGTGATTATCCTGAACTGAAGAAAAAAATTAAAATTGCTAAACTTACCCAAGGTCTGTTTGAAAATAAAATTCCTGAAGAACTTCACCCCAAAGATTTGAGTCGGTTTTGCGATAATTTGTATAGGATTCTAGTCAGCGCCGGTAAAGATGAAAATATTGAAGAATCTCTTAAGTGTATCAAATCGGTTGTCAATAAGACATCGGCAAAACAATTTCCTCGAAGTATTTCTTTGTTGCAATACTTTTTTGCAATTTTAGTTGAACACCAAATAATTACTCTACCTTTACCGAACTATGCTTGTCATATCACGGAAGAGTTAATCACACTATACCCATTTTTTGACAACCAAAAGCCTATCAGTTTTGACTATGAAACTTAAAAAGAGAACCCACTTTAAACTAGGGGCAATTCATGAATTGCCCCTACACCCATCATTCTATAAAATGCGGGTATGTTTCGAGATTAAATCAACAGCACGTTGTAAGGCTTCTTGGCGATTTTCTATGAGGTGAACGCAGGAAAATCGGGCAAGGTTGAGTTTGCCGAGACGTTGCCGGGGTTGTCCGGGAGAGACGACGACAAAAACCTGGCGATCGCGTTGTTCTGAATCCATCAGCATGGTTTCGATCGCCAAAGCTGCGGTTACCCCCATCGTGGGGACTTCGCTCAAATCCAAGATTAAAGCCTGATAATTTTTGAGAATGCTAATCCGTCGGGAAAATGTTTTGGCCGCACCGAAACTCAGGGGTCCCCCTAATTGAAACAGTAAAATATCCCCTTGGCATTGAGTCAGTAATTCCTGTTCTTCCAGACTTAACCCCATTGCGAAACTGGGGTCACTCACCGCCCTCATGCGATCGCTCTGAACATCAGTCAGGCGCTTAATCGTCAGCATATTGGCGATAAAGATTCCCACCACCACGGCGGTGACTAAATCCACAAATACCGTGAGGATCAAAACCAAAGACATCAGTCCCGTTGCCCGAGGTGAGAGACTCGGTGCACGGCGGATAAAGCTCCAATCAATAATATCCATGCCCACTTTTAACAACAGTCCCGCGAGTACCGCATGGGGAATCACCGTGGTTATGGGACCCGCCCCCAAGGTAATCATCAGCAACACTCCGGCATGAATAATCCCCGAAAGCGGCGTGCGACCCCCTGCCTGGACATTGGTCACCGTCCGCATGGTGGCCCCTGCCCCAGGTAATCCGCCAAAGAGTCCGCAGATGCAGTTGCCAATCCCCTGCCCAATCAGTTCTTTATCCGAGTCGTGCTGAATTTGGCTAATGTTGTCAGCGACAAGGGAAGTGAGAAGGGAGTCAATGGAACCCAGAATCCCCAGGATTAAACCATAGCGCATCATCGTTCTGAATTCGCTCCCGGTAAAGGTGGGCATTTGCAGGTGGGGTAATCCACTGGGAATGAGTCCGATGCGAGGGATATCCCCAGTGCTGATCCACAGTACCGAAACCCCAGTGGCGATCGCCAATGCCAGCAGGGGGGCCGGCAAAATTCGGTTCAGTCGCGGGGGGGCCAACATGACGATCGCCAGGGTCAGCAGTCCTAACCCTAAAGCGTAGAAGTTCGGTTGCATCAGATAACTGGGCAGTTGTTTCAGGATTCCCCAGACACTACCCCCGCCTTGATAGCCCAGCAGAGGTGGCAGTTGCAGCAAAATCACAATCACCCCAATCCCGGACATAAATCCAGAAATGACCGTGTAGGACATCAGGGTGAGGTACTGCCCTAGTTTCATCACCCCAAACAGAATTTGAAACAGTCCCCCGATGATGACCACGGTAAATGCCATTGCTAACCCCGTCTCCGGGTGACGTGCCACTAAGGAGGCAATCACGGTGGTGATAATCACCGTCATCGGCCCCGTGGGTCCCGAAACTTGGGCCGGGGTCCCCCCAAAAAGGGCGGCTAAGAAACCGAGGATAATTGCGCCATAAAGTCCAGCAATGGCCCCGGCACCGGAGGCGACTCCAAAAGCTAACGCGAGGGGTAGGGCGACGATCGCGGCGGTAATGCCGCCAAATAAGTCCCCTCGTAGATTCTCAATCCCAATCTTATTTACTAACTGCATCGGTTTGGCAAGGTTGCAAGCGGTAGGTTTGGTTTACGGTTCAATCATTTCCCGGGAATGCTTGTGTCGTTATATTCTCCTCAATTTTGCCCCAGGGCGATCGGCCTGAAACCCGATTACTCTAGGTCTTTTTACCCGAGAGCATTTTGTTCTCTCAGTTCACTTTAGCTGGTTTTTTCTCTCAAAACCGTTCTAAAAATCAAGATTCGTTGATGTTTACTTAGACGGGATTCGCAATGGCGATCGCACCCCGATTTCTTTCCCCCCTCAACCTTCTTGTTGGTGATCAGCCTTCGTACCTATTTCTGATAAACTGGGTCGTTCACATCGGAGTCCCAATTGCAGTCATGAGCGAGTTTGTTTACACCTATCCACCTTTATTTCCCGGTACTTTACTTAAGCGGTATAAACGCTTTCTAGCCGATATCAAACTAGATACCGGCGAAGAAATTACAGCACATTGTGCTAATCCTGGTAAAATGTTAGGGTTATCAGCGCAGGGAAGTCGGGTGATGGTGTCTTTAAGTAACAATATCAAGCGGAAGCTCCCCTATAGTTTGGAGTTAGTCGCAGCGGAAGAAAATCCGACAACTTGGGTGGGAGTGAATACCAGTTTACCGAATCAAGTGATTAAATTAGCGTTGGCAGCGAGATTGTTTCCGGGATTGGGTGCATATCAAACCATCAAACCGGAAGTGGTTTATGGACGCGATCGCAAAAGTCGGGTGGATTTTTTTCTCACTGGAACCGAGGGAACGACACCGATTTATTTGGAGGTGAAAAATGTCACTTGGGCCCAGGGAGAAAAAGCATTATTTCCCGATGCCGTTACCACCCGAGGGCACAAGCATTTGTTAGAGTTAGTGGATGTGATGGAGACTCACTCGGCAAGAGCAGTGGCGTTATTTTTTATCAGTCGGGGAGATTGTGAGGTTTTTGGTCCAGGAGATACAGCCGATCCGCTTTATGGCAAGTTGTTACGGGAAGCAGTTGCCAAGGGGTTGGAAATTTTGCCCTGTCGGTTTGAGTTAAGTCCAGCAGGGGTGAGGTTTTTGGGTTTAGCTGAGGTGGCATTTTAGGATTGGGGAGAATGTTCGTAGTAACGACTTCAGTCGTTGCTTGCCTGTCATGGCATCGGCCATGACAGGCTGGAGACTCCGCAGATGGGGGCGTTACTTGGCCAATGCCAAGTAACGCGGTAACGACTGAAGTCGTTACTACAAACAGTTATATACAAACAGTTTTCCCCGTTCGTAGTAACGACTTTAGTCGTTGCTTGCCTGTCATGGCATCGGCCATGACAGGCTGGAGGCTCCGCAGATGGGGGCGTTACTTGGCCAATGCCAAGTAACGCGGATAACGACTGAAGTCGTTACTACGAACATTTTTATACAAAGATTTCTCCCCGTTGGTAGTAACGACTTCAGTCGTTACTTGCCTGTCATGGCATCCGCCATGACAGGCTGGAGACTCCGCAGATGGGGGCGTTACTTGGCAGATGCCAAGTAACGCGGTAACGACTGAAGTCGTTACTACGAACATTTTTTCCGAGAGCACGAAGGTTTATGTAGTCAGCGCCGGAACTTTCACATCCAAGCGGGTGCGCCAACTTGTTAGGTGAGATAAAGACCGATCGCGATATTTGCCATACCGTTCCGGTTTGCTCTTGATTTTCTGCGGAAACGGCGGCAGAATCCCGAAGTTGGGCGGCATGGGTTGGAAGTGTTTGGGGGAGGCGGAACTGATGAAGGAAAACAACGCGCCCATCATGGTTGTATAAGGTAACCAGACGGGTTTTAATCCTTGTGCTAACCGGGCAGCATTGGTTCCGGCTAACCAGCCTCCGGCAGTGGCAGCGGTATAGCCTTCGGTGCCGGTGAGTTGTCCTGCCGCTAGGAGGGTCGATCGCCGTTTAAACTGTAAGGTGCGGTCCAACAATTGGGGGGAATTAATAAAGGTATTCCGGTGCATCACTCCCATGCGGACAAATTCGGCATTTTCTAATCCCGGAATTAACTGAAAAACTCGCTTTTGTTCTCCCCAGCGTAAATTAGTTTGAAATCCCACCATGTTCCAGAGTTGTCCGGCTTTGTCTTCTTGGCGCAATTGGACCACGGCATAGGGACGAGTTTCGCTGCGCGGGTCACTTAATCCCACAGGTTTTACAGGACCATATCGCATGGTATCTTCTCCCCGTTTTGCCATTTCTTCAATGGGTAAACAGGCTTCAAAAAATTTCGAGGTTTCTCGGTCAAATTCTTTTAATTCCGCTTGTTCGGCTTTGCACAATTCCTGCCAAAAATGCAGGTATTGTTCTTTGTTCATGGGACAATTGATATAGTCGGCATCCCCTTTGTCATACCGGGAGGCGCGGAAGGCGATATCCAAATTGATGGAGTCACCGACAACGATGGGACTGGCGGCATCAAAAAAGCTCATGTATTCCATGCCAGTGAAGCGCTGCAAGTCGGTGGCGAGGGCGGGGGTGGTGAGGGGTCCGGTGGTGAGGACGACGATGCCTTCTTGGGGAATTGCCGGGGCTTCTTCGCGCCGGAGGTCGATTAAGGGGTGGTTGGCGAGGGTTTCGGTGAGTTCATGGCTGAAGACGCCGCGATCGACGGCGAGGGCACCACCGGCAGGGACTTGATGGCGATCGGCGGTGCCGATGACGAGGGACCCGAGTTGGCGCAGTTCTTCATGCAGCAATCCGGCAGCCCGATCGCTGGCTTTGGCCCCAAAGGAGTTGCTGCAAACCAGTTCGGCAAATTCCCCAGTATGATGGGCGGGGGTCATTTGCACGGGTCGCATTTCATAGAGGACGACGGGGACCCCAGCGCGGGCGATTTGCCACGCCGCTTCGGTGCCTGCAAGTCCGGCACCAATGACTGTAACGGGTTGTTTGTCGTTGATAAACACGCTGAAAACTCCTGAGATTGGGGAAGAGGGCGATCGCTCGCATGAGCAAGGGGAAATAAGGCTAGGTTTTGGGATGCGGGGGTATCCTCCAGTCTGATATTCACTTTAAATTATATTTAACCACTGGGTGATCAGTCTCGGTGCCGGTAAGACGATCGCCAATAACAGGGCGATCGCCAGTAAGCCTAGGATATCCCGGCGACTATCCAATTCGCTGACATCATTCAAGGCGGGAGAATCCACCACTGGCATCAAGAATAACAGTAGCGCCCAAATCACCCATAATCGCTGCATCCAAGCGATTCCCAGAAATGCAATTCGGGTGATTTGTCCGATGCGGACGGCTTTCACCTGCCCAAACATGGCATGAATGATATGTCCCCCATCCAATTGACCCACGGGAATCAGGTTTAAGGCGGTGGCAATTAAGCCAATATATCCAGCAACGGCAACGGGATGTAAGTTAATGGCACTGGTGAGAGTGAGTTGGGACCCGAGGGCGAGTTTACTGAGAAAGGTGAGGATGAGGGATGTTTTGGGGTCTAGGGCGGTGATTTGGAAAATTCCGGGGTTCTCTGGGAGGGGGACGATGGTGGAATTAACTAATCCCCACCACAACAGGGGTAGAGTGACCACAAATCCAGCCAGGGGACCGGCAATACTGATATCAAACAAGACTTTCCGATTCGGCATGGGCGATCGCATTTTAATGAAGGCCCCAAATGTGCCGAGGAAAAGGGGGAAGGGAATAAAGTAAGGGAGGGTTGTCTTGATTTTATAAAAAGCTGCCGCGAAATAGTGACCGGATTCATGAATGCCCAGGATGAGCATCAGGGCGACGGCATAAGGTAAACCTTGGAGTAATAACTCGGGATTGGATTGCACCTGTTCGGGAGAGACTGCGGCAATTTGGCTGCCGACAAGGGTGGTGGTAAATAGGGTGATCCCGGCAAGTAACAGGGCGAGTCCGGGTTTATTGAGCTCATCAAGTTGAACCGCTGGCTCAGGATTGGGTACTAAGATAAAAAAGGGTTGGCCTTTGAAATCTTCCTGAAAAATAATTAAGAAGCGATCGCCGAATTTATCTTCTATTTTGGCGCGAATTTTTTGATAGGCTGAGTCCGGAGGCGATCGCAACTGACCCCGACAGATCACCGCTTGCGGACGGTAATCAATCTGATGCAGGGCGTAAACCGTCCAATCAAAACAATCTCGCAGTTGCTGTTCTTCTCCATCATTTAGGGCGCGTAATTCCTGGAGACTAGCGGAAGGAACCGGACGAGAGACCCCTTTGATTCCCGCAGATTCCCGGGATGGAGTAACGTCAGGGTCCTGTTCTAAGGGGGGGCGCATATCCCGGCGACCCCAGAAAAACAGTATCCAGTAAATCAGGGGCGACACCACAAAGGAACCGAGGGCGACTTCAGTGGGCAAGGGACTATCCTCGCCATGAATGACAAACCAAGCCATCCACAGAAATGCAGGGGCCATTAATGCCAACCACAACACCCAAACCGGAGTGCGCGTCTGGTGTGCCACACGCTGGCGCAAGATAATGTATGTAATAAATCCTAGAAGCAGTAACCAGAGAATCATGCTATGCCCAAACAACCACGGGCTGTCTTTGATAATATTTTTGCCTTTTCTCCCAATCGAGAGACCCTAGGCGCGACAGCTTATCTTATTGTAGAAAACAACGCCAATATCCTGGTGGATTGTCCCCCCTGGGATGAATCAACGGAGGAATTTTTGACTCAGCAAGGGGGCGTGCAGTGGCTATTTTTGACCCATCGGGGGGGGATTTCCAAAGTTAAGGACATTCAAAAGGCAACGGGCTGTGAAGTGGTGATTCAAGAGTGGGAAGCCTATTTACTGCCAGAATTGACGGTGCAGACATTTGAGAAAGATTGCACCCTGAGTCCCGATTGTCAGGGAATTTGGACACCCGGTCATTCCCCTGGGTCCTCCTGTTTATATTATGGGGGTCACGGTGGGGTGTTATTTGTGGGGCGGCATTTGCTTCCGAATGCTCAGGGAGAACCGATGCCTTTGAGAACTTCTAAAACCTTTCATTGGACCCGCCAAATTCAGTCCGTTAAGGCGCTGCAAGAGCGCTTTACACCTAATAGTTTGCACTATATCTGTCCCGGGGCGAGTACGGGCTTTTTGCGGGGGAAACGGGTGATTGACTCGGCGTATGAGCATCTGGCGGCGATCGATGTTGAGGGATTGCGGGAGTTGGAACCTGTTCTGTGAGCAACTCACCCGGCGGGGGATAAATCCCCCGCCTAACAGAATCAAGTCGGTTGAAACCGACTGAAAACACCAGGGGGTAAGACTTACAGTCGGTTAAACCCGACTAAAAACACCAGGGCATAAGACTTGCAGTCGTCTTTAGACGACTTTAGCTATAAGGCGGGGGATTTATCCCCCGCCGGTGTTGAGAATGGTGCAAGATGTCAGTAAAATGCAACTCAATAGTGCGTGTCCTTGAATTTGGTAAAAATCATGTCCGTTGCAACTCCTTACTCGAACGCGCCTGATGTCTCAACCGACGATTATTTAGTCATCGGTTTGGCAACTTGTTTTCTGAAGCAAGATGGGGAAGTCCATCAGGTCAAAATTGTAGAACCAATCCCTTCGGCGGCTTTAGAAGCGATTCTTAAGGGAATTCCTACCTCGTATGAAATGGCTTGTGCCACTACTCTGGGTACAGTTTTGGAGGGTGAACAGCCGAAATTGTTGCCGGAATTTCCGGCTGATGCTCAATTCTGTGATGATTTTATAGAACGGGCTATTTCCACGGTTCGCACCTATCAACATCGTCCGCAAGCTCGGGAGGCGATCGCGATCGGGTCAACTTATCGCGAATTGAACTATTCCGTAGAGCGCAAGCGGGTTCTGAATTCCGATAATATTGTCCGTGCCGAGGATAATGTTAAGCAACATGAGTACACTCATAAGGTTTTGTAATTTGTCAGGATGGGGTGAGTTCGGCTTTAACCCGATGACTTACTACGCCTGAAACTATCAGAGATGAGGGATAAATCATTGTTGTATTGGTGATAATTTATCCCTCATTTTAATGTTAAAATTACATCAAATATTAAATTATAAATTTTTTCAATTAATTGAATTGGCTCTATTGTTGTTTGAAATTTGTTTTGAATTGGGTCAGAAATCTCATAAAATCAGAATCAGGTGATGCTGGATTGACTGGAGGGAAACATGGAACTGATGACGGAACGAATTGAATCCATTAAAGCGGGGGCGATCGGGGGATTGTCTGTGGCAGTTGCCTGGGGGGTGACGAGTTTGGGGAATCAGTTGATGTTATCCTCTGGGGTTGAAAGTTGGGCGATTTTTCCCGAATGGCAGCGGTTGTGGTTGAGTGCCGCAAGTGCAGGAGTTGCCGGGTTTTTGTTTGGGGTGACTTATCGTTATATTATTCGGGATGATGTGAATCCTCATTTGAAATCTGGGGCGGTATTTGCGTTTGGATTGGTGCGCGGATTGGCTCAAGTTGAGGTGGGATTAAGTAATCCGAATACTGTGTTTCCGGTGGCGGTGATGGCGAGTGAAAGTATTTTAATGTTTGCGGTGGCAAGGGTTCTGTTAGATGCTGCGATCGCCCGTCATTGGGTTAAGCCTTTTTCTAATTTTTAAATAGCCCTCCCCTTGGTAAGAGGAGAGGAACCCCACCCTAACCCTCCCCTTGCCAAGGTAGGGCTGTTTCATTCTAACAAAACATAGAGGGAGTAAGGCCCGTAAAATCAATAGCTAGAACGAGAATGAGGCCCAGAAGGATAGAAAATTTCACAAAGGAACCCTAGCTAAAAACGAGGTCTTCGCTATAGCTTTAGAGGAAAGAGCCGGTAGAATCGATAATAAGTCCGTAAATATTACACAAGAACTAACAATCGCTCATGGCGATGAGCCAGCCAGCGTTGCCCCTCAGTAATTGAGTCAAAACCTAAAAATCGGAAAAGATTCATCCCTATAGTTTTAAGGACCGACAAGTTGGTGGCGGCTTGATTCTGATGAATGGGCGATGAATCTTCCTGTAAAACTACATCTTTTGGCCAATGCAACTGGTTTTCAATGCACCAATGACCTTGAATTTTTTCGGTAAAAACTTGGGCATTCTCTTGCCGACTACCTGAGAGGGTGACAAGACAGCTAGACTAATTGCTGTACAAGGGATAGAGCATTTAGTCCTTGCCGAAAATTTCGAGCTTTATGAGGCTTGAGGGCCATCAATGCTAGCATCTCATCTCGCCAGAAAACTAGGGACTGGCTCCAAGCATAACCCGATAATCCTATCCAAAAGATACTGTGATGGGGAAAATTATTAGGAGTTTTTTCGCTTCGACCGAGGTAAGCTACTAAGTGGTTAGATTTAAACTCATGACCACAATTAGTCGCTAACCAATAAGCAAAAGTAATCAACAAAACCAAGGCTAAAAATCGGGTTGAATCCACCCGAGTAGATTCCATATTATAGCCGCCACTTTTACAATCTCTAAACATCATTTCGATACCCCACCGCGCTTCATAAAGTTGCTTAA
>JAABSJ010000059.1 GCA_011390515.1 Oscillatoria sp. | reverse complement strand
ATGGGCGTCTAAACTAGGAGCCGGATGAGGTGAAAGTCTCATGTCCGGTTCTGAATGGGAGGGGATGGAGGTGACTCCATTCTCGACCCCTAATAAATCATTGTTTCTTGTCGGAGTAAATGCTTGCGCCCTCCGGAGGGCGCAAGCATTGCGCCCCTACAAATCAATACACCTTGACCGGGCTAGTTTTTGGGAGTGCATCCCCATGAAAGTCGCCCTCACCCTAAATCCCTCTCCCATTTTGGGAGAGGGACTTTGAATCCGCCTCCCCTTCTCCCAGAAAGTCGCCCTCCCCCTAAGTCCAAACCTGATAGATATTCACCGGCTGTTCTCGTCCTTTTAATTGGACGCTACCGATACATTGGGTGGGAAATTGTCCTTGGATATAGTGATAGGTTTCTTCTCCGATTAAAATCCGGCAAATCCCGCCCTCTAAGGTTTTATCGTAACTTTCCAAGCGGGCGGCGACGTTGACCGTATCCCCCAATACGGTATAATTTAACCGTTGGCGAGAGCCGAGACTCCCTGCGAAAACAGTGCCGGTGGAGATGCCGACGCGCATGGCGACGGTGGGACGACCTTGAGCTTGCCATTGCTGATTGAGCGATCGCAATTTTTTCCCCATCGCGACTGCACAAGCAACAGCGGCGATCGCATCTCCGGCGATTTCATCCCGTCGGGTTCGCTTAATCGGCACCCCAAACACCGCCATAATTGCATCCCCGATAAATTTATCCACGACCCCATCATGGTCTAGCACAATTCCCGACATGGCTTTCATATACTCATTCAGCCACAGCATTAAGGTTTGGGCGTCGCTTTGTTCGGTAATTCGGGTAAACCCTTGCAGGTCGGTAAAGAGTACCGTTGCGGTCATTTGCTGCCCTAAAATCTGCCCTTCTTTGAGTAATTCATGGCGACTATTCCACACCGCTTGAGCAATTTTTGGAGAGACGTGCTGACCTAACAAATTCATCACGGTTTGGCGGTTTTCACTTTCAATATAGGCGGTATAACCGACCATAGCCACTGCTGAACTGATTAAGGCCAATAAGGGGGGAATAACGGGTATCCACCACCCGGCTAAAAAGACTAAAAATCCGCCGCCAATCGACCCTCCTGAGACTAGGGCGAGGATCATAATTTTGGAGCGAATTCGCAAGAATCTCCAGCCTAATATGGCACCGACTCCAGACCATAGGAAAATCCAAAATCCCTCCACTGGGTCGGACCAAACAGCAATGGACCGTCTTCCCTCCAATGCTCCACTCAATAACTGGGTCACTGCATCAGCATGAACTTCTACCCCGGCTGGTGCGGTGAGATAACTATTGCTATAGGAGGTAAAAAATCTATCTTTAAGACTCGCGGCGGTAGAGCCAATTAAGACAACGCGATCGCGAAAGAAATCCGGGGGAATGCGGTTTTCTAACACGGCAGTCATGGACACTGTATCAAAGACATGACATTGTTCAAGTCGGTTGCGGCAAACATGATTACGGGGGTTAAACAAAATTTGAATTCCCCCGGTATCCACCCCCACATAACCGCCATCATTGGCAGTTAAGCGGACAAAAGAGGTTTTTCCTAACCCCAGTTTATACGGTTCTCGGTCTAGTAATTCAAATCCGATTCCCTGGGGTTTTAAATACTCTAAAGCTAATTTTACAGCAAAACTATAAACAGTTTTATCATTTCTATCTTTAAGGGATAGCAAAATCCGCCGAACTTTGCCATCATCGTCTAATAAAATATCCGCTGCCCCCACCTGTCCGAGTTCCCTGAGTTGACTCGGAGGGTCAACGGAATCCCCATAAGCATCTCCGGTTATTTTTTGAATTCCAATTAAGTTTGGTGTTGAAGCAAAAACCTCTGTGAGTTGCTCATGTCCCGGTTCTACGGGGAGGTCCCGATAAATATCGAGTCCAATGGCGGCAGGTTCATGACTTTTAATGGTTTCCAGTAATTGGGCTAAAGTTTGGTCAGAAATCGGCCAGGTTTGAGCGCGTTGAATGTCCGATTCATTAATGGCCACAATGGCAATCCGAGAATCGGTAGGTTCCAGAGGACGCCACCGAAAAAATAGGTCAAGGGTGGCCCATTCTAGCAGTTGCAAGACGCCCAAACTGCGCAGGGCGATGGTCAAAAGTGCCACAGAGGGGGCGGTGATGAATACCCCGCGCCATTCCCATAAAACCTGTTGAATTTTTTTTGCCGTCACCTCGGGAGACTGTCTGAACAAAAATCGGCGTTTGGGTACATTTCGATTAAACATTAGCGCAGGGAGAGAGGATAAAGAAATCGCAACCGTTAAGATTTTAGATTAAATATAGATGCACCCCGATTAGATAGCCAACGGATTCGAGGATGATCCAATCTGGTTCGGTTGTACCCCACCGGATGCGGGCGATCGCGACTGGATCGCCCAGAAATGTCTCGGACGAGGGTCCGTTTATTGCTGGGTTGGTAGGGGTTGAGTTTCCATTTCACAGCATTCTACAAACGGTTGGTTAACCAGAGATTCGAGATTAACCACTTCTGAACTCAACAGTTCATCCCACCCGATTTTTGCTTCTGTGGAAAAATTAGTGTTAGTGGGGGACTGCTGGATATCGGCTAATAGTTCCAGGGTCGGATACCAAAAGCCATTTTGTCCGTAAATTTCAGCGCGATCCAGGAGATTGGGGGCATTTTCCAGGTCCGCCATTAAGCTGGGACTCACATCCATCGGTTTAATCCATCCCGAGACAAACAAATCGGCGGCGCGATCGCTCGGATCGCACAAGATACTAAAGTACCACCGATAATACTCGCCACTTTTTAAATCTAGCTCCTGGAGGGGAACTGTGAACCGGATAATCCCGGGGGTATTCGTTAATTCCACCATCATCTGATAAAGCTGTTCTGTCCCCGTCTCATCTTGCAGGACAAATTCCCCGGTAAGGGCCGAAGTTGAGGGCAAATACATAAAAAAGGTGGTGGATTGTCCTGCTGCGGTTAACCCCACCTCAGAGGAAGGCATTAAGGCAGTGAGGGGTTCCGAGGAGGGTTCGGGATCAACTGGACATTTGCCGCGAATTCCATTATTAATAGGAATCTCGCGCAATGGCGGTTCTATCAGAGGCGGCTGATAAAAGCGGGTTCCTCCTGCCGAACCCTGTAAGGGAGAGGGCTGATCCGGTGGTGGGTCCAGAGGGTCCCCTTGGGTGAGGAGTTCCCCGGGTCGGGTTTCGCCGAGGAGTTCTTCGGCGGTGGCGCTTGCCTGTAGGGGGGTTGACAGGCGAGAGACGATGGCGATCGCCACCAAGACGGCGAACCCAACGGGAATGAGAGATAAAGGGGTCTTTTGCCCAGGCATAATACAATGCTCTCCTGTATGAATGAATTAAATTTTAAGAGGGAAATTTGTGCTTTTATGTCTTAGTCTCTCATTTAAGATTTTTTGTTCTCTAAAAAGAAAGGTTAACAGGTATTTGGCCTAACCTCCCGCCTCTTTACTCATTAAAGACGGTAAAGCGATCGCGGAAAAATCCCTTGCGTCCCAGTGAACCGACTCTGAAGATATGCCATAAGGGGGAAGCAATTGAGGTACGATTGTGGATCAAAATGTAAGGCAGTACCGTTGACCCTTGATCATCCAATCATGTTAAAATCAATCCGAATGAAAGTAAAACTGAGGAGGACGGCTTACCTAGGGGGGTTGCTCTTAGGTACGATGATGGCGATCGCGTCCCCAAGCTTTGGACAAGAGGAGATGGAGATGTCTCAACCCTCACCGGCAACGGAGGAGAGTGCACAGGAGTTGACTGACCCCTTTTTTGCCGATGTCATTGTGCAAGGCAGACCGATTTTCCAAGTTGGCAGTGTGGGAAATCTGACCGCACGAGAGCGATCGCAGATTATCAACCGACGCCTCTCCAGTTTGATGAGTCAAGGTAAAAACATAGACTTGATTAACGTTCAGTATAATCAGGCCGAAAATTATGCAACACTGCAAGTCAACAACCGCGTGATTATGACGGTAATCCAGCAGGATGCTGAGGATTTTGGGGTTGACAATACTCAAGTTTTAGCCAGTCAGTGGGCGGAGGAATTAAACGAAGCCCTTGATCGTCCTCCCCTGGCGATCGATGTTGCCCAACGCCTCAATGCCACGGTGCGGAGTTTACTTCAAGATGCAATTGGTAACTTACCCTCGTTGATGGGAGCATTGATTGTCATTTTATTCACTTGGGGGGTGGCGATTACTGTCCGCAAAATTGCCTATACTTGGGCGCAACAAACCGAAGGCGATCGCAGTACGGAACTGTTGATTTCTCGATTGGGTTATGGGGCGATTTGGGTGATAGGTTGGGTGATTGCTTTGGGCGTTTTAGGGCTCGATTTTGCGGCTTTACTCGGAGCATTAGGACTCACCAGTGTGGCCATTGGTTTTAGCTTGAAAGATGTTTTAAGTAACTACATTGCCGGAGTCATTTTACTCGCCGTTCGTCCCTTCCGGATTGGTGACCAGATTGCGATCAGTGAATATGAAGGCACCGTCACCGAAGTTCAACTCCGCGCCACTACGATTAGAACCTATGATGGACGGCTGATTTATATTCCGAATCAAGAAGTTTTTTCATCCAGTATTACGAACAATACCGCTTCACCTCGACGACGCACATCGGTGATGGTTGGTATTGATTATGAAGCTGATATCAATCAGGCGAAAGCCGCCATTTTAAAAGCCCTATCTGAACTTGACTTAGTAGAACGCAGTCCGGCACCGGAAGTCCTTGTTCAGGAATTGGCTGCCAGTACGATTAATTTAGAAATTCGCTTTTGGGTGGATTCGCGACGAGCAGAGTTTCTGGAAATGACCTCTCAGGGCGCTCAAACAATTAAAGAGGCATTAGACGCAGGGAATATCGAAATGCCGACGGAAATTTATACCCTGACTTTCCGCAACTCGCCTCCTTCGATTTCTTCCCCGATTAATTCCTCCCCCCCGGAAGGCTAAATCTGAGGGCTACCGCAGTAAAGCCCGCCTGCGCGGGCTAGAAGAGAACTCAAAAACTAGGATGAGCTGATGGATTTTCGAGCGGATTCCCCCCTTGGGAGATGGCGCGTAATGATTGAGGGGATTGTTGCCATGAGATTGAGCCAATACCTATCTAGGGACTGATTTGGAGTTAACAGTTTTCTGTTATAACTAACTTATAATAATACCCTAGTTTTTACTCTGTTTGGAGATGAAATCATGAGAAAATTTACTCAATCACACTTACCCGCAGCCTTTGTGAGTTTATTGGCGATCGCCGGAGGATTACTAACGGGAACTGCCCAAACCGTCGCCGCCTCAACGCCCTCCTGGCAACAGGCACAGGCACAGGCAACCCAGAGTTTCTGCCGTCGCACCCTCACCCCCTCGGGGTTGATTATTCGTCAAGGACCGAATCCCACGAGTCCCCAGGTGGGATTTGTTCCTTTTAACGAACAAGTGACCCTGGTTCAAGGATTTCAAGGCATCCAAGGACCCCAGGGACGCCAGTGGGTCGAAATTGCAGCCCCCCTGCGTGGATATGTATCTAATGGCTATGACAATGCCAGCAATTTGGCCTATTGTGTCGAACAAATGGGAACAACTCCCGTAGTGAGTACCGAAGCCAACCCGGTTAACTTGTGCCGAGAAGTCAATGGCGATCGCGCACCCCGAGGTTTAGCCATTCGCGAAAACCCATCCCGCCTTTCCACCTACAAAGGCGGAGTAGATGCCGCAGGACGAGTCACCTTAGTCGAAAACTATCAACTCATCCGAGATCTCAATGGCGAACCCCGAGATTGGGTGCAAATTACATTCCCCATTAATGGTTATATTTCTGCCGGAAGTTTAGCCGCCTGCCCTTAAAGTTAATGGGGGTTAATTGCCATAAATTCATCCCTCTTTTCTCTGAAAAAAGGGGGATAATTTTAGAAACAAGACTGACGCAAAGTTTGAAAGTCCACCCTAAATGTAGAGGCGATTCGCGAATCGCCTCTACATTTAGCATCTAACGTTAAAGATTGCGTAAGTCTTGAGAAAGTCAACCTGAATGAAATCCAGCCATAAGTCACCCAATCTCAGAATTATTCTAATACAGCAACTGCTTCGGGCAGCGGTTGATACATCGAACTAGAAAAGGGCTGGAATCCTTCCCAATCAACGGTCATACGACAGAGTAACCGCATGGGCAAAAAGGCCGGTGGGGGATTAACTCGCTCTACGGTAATCGTTACGGCATGAGGATTCTGCTGGAAAACTTCAAAGATATCCTCTCGTAAATATCTAGGGCAGTAACCGACTAAATGAGCATCTTCAGTCCGTAACATCAAGGCAAGGCGATCGAATTCATTCTGGAAGTCGTGCATCAAGAATAAACGATCGCCCACTTGCAGAGTCAGAATGCGATCGGCACTGGCAGAAGGCAAATATCGTAAACCATGTGTAAAAAAGTAGAGATGATACCGTCCGCGATCGTCTAATTCCGGATAGGGAAACAGGGCAAAATGATCGGTAACTTTGGTCCCCCCACTGCGAGAAAGCATTGCCATTGGGTCATATTCCGCCTCAGGCAGATTTAACCAACTCATATAATCTGGATAATCAGGACGCGATTTTCTTAAAATTCGATTGGAGAAAAAGGCAAAGAGTTGAGTAGATTCATAGACTTTTTCTAAATCTGGAAAAGAGAACAATCCTGCAAAACCTGATTTTTCCCGCGCCTCTTTAACGCCTTGGAGATAACGAAATTGATAGGAATCTCCCGAGTAAGTTAATTGGGCGATCGCAAACCAGGCTCGACTCCTTGGATCTTGCCAAGCAATAAACAATTTTTTTAACATAAACCCTCTTTTACAGCATTTCCTGGATTGATGAGGTCCAAGCCTCGAAACAGCCATTCCCTTGTCAAGCAATGAAGACAGAAACAATTGGCACCTCAGCAGACTAAAAACGCTATCGTTGCATTAGTCTCATTGCTCCTATTCGTGGGAAAAGCGGTTGTGTCTACATTTACAACACTTTACTAGACCTCTTGCAAAATTCTTTAAAGCCCCCCTTCTTAAGGGGGGTTGGGGGGATCAATCCTTTTTTTTGCAAGAGGTCTACTGTTTCCCCGAGTGCCTCTAGGTTTAAGCGAACCCCCGAAAACTTGACATTACCGTGTCTTCATGCTATAGTAGTCTTAGGCACAGCCTAGGGGTAGTCGCTTTTATGACTGCCGCAGCAAAACCGCTGATCAGGCGGTTTTGTTGTTTTTAAAGATTATCAAAGCAGTAATATTTAATACCGAGTGTTGGAATCTGACTCGGTTCCAGGCAGCAGTCTATCAGTAAATTGGCTTCCTGTAATGCTAAAAAAGGACGGTAATTCGGGTACTGTTTGATGTAGACGACGGGGTATAAGCATAAGTCCGCAAGTTGCATGACCAAGCTCTGTTTTGTTTTACTATCAATTCCCCGCAGCAACCTAGAAAAATGCTCTTCAGACAAGGGGGAGTATTTTTCTGAGCGGCTGGAATCGAAAGGATTACCTTGCGATCGCAACTCTTGAAAGTATTGCTTTAACAGTCGGTCTTCTTTTTTGCCTGCGGCTTCAAAATACACCATTACTGTCCCATTATGAAGTGCTGCATACTTTGCTGCACGTTCAACCACGATACAAAATGCACTTTTCATCATTTCCCAGGTATTTTGACCATACATTTCTAAATAACGGTTCAGGTAACCCTGGCGGGAAACGACACAAGCATGAGCCAGAATAGGACATTGAACGATGGTACTTGTTAGATCTTCAAGAAACCGCTCTTGTTCTTGCTGGGAGAGCTTTTCCAGCCAAGCAAACTTCTTTTTCCTGGCTCGAATTTCATTGCCATGTAAGGGGGTATCTTCAGGAATATTCCAACGGGTTTTAAAGTCCTTTAAAAGGTTTTCTATAATCGATTCGTTACTCCTTTGAATTAAAACCCCTCCCAGAGCAAAAAAAGGAGCCGGATCTTTCGGGTTAGGTTTTCGGCTGCCCGAATCATCAAGGTATAGCGCAAACTCTATTGGAACGTTCTCTGTCACCATAATTGATAGCATCTAAGATTAATTACCATCTTCCTTTATACCACTCTTCTAACTCTCCTGCGCCAGGGGTGATGTAACTGCTAACGCACAATTCCAGTTCTGTTCTCCGTAGATAAAAAATAGAATGCTTTCCCCCAGAATCATCAGCCATCTCAACGGATGCCTCGGATTTGAATGAAGATGAGCCGATCGCCTTTTTCTCCCTTCCCAAACTATCCTATTCAGACGCTAACTGAGTAAGCCATTGATCCGCCTCTTTATACTTCAGAAACTTCTGCTCATCTTGGCGAAATTCTGGGGTATGCACATTCAATCGTCCATTCACCCATTTCCCCTCATGGTGTTTGTGGAGCAACTCGTGATACAAGACGAACTCAACGACATATTGCGGAACTCGATCGCTGTCTAAGCTAATACTCAACACCACGCGATCGCGTCCCCGTTCGTAATGGCCGAATTTGCGGGTGGTAAAGGACCGATTCCAGCTTAGGCGCGGTTTGACCATTTTGCCTCCAAAATACTCGCGGTTGAGGGTGTGAAACAAGCGATCGAGGTTGTAGCATTTCCCTTGGGGATTCTCGGCTTCTGTATCAGCCATTAAATCTAGTTCTAACACGAGTTCGCTGTAGTCTTCGGAAAGCGCGTACTCTTTAATAGCTTGACTATCTGCTTGATTTTTGCCTAAAAATGCTAATCGAACGAGGAGGGCTAAAATCTCATCACTGGCGTTAATAAAGGCTTCGTTGATTTGGGCTTTCGCCTCTAAGGGTCCGATTTTTCCTTTGTACAAATGGGCGATATTCACAAACTCAACGGCGATGGTTTTGCAGGGATGCTGCATCTGAGTCCACAGCATTTGTTCTGCCAGTTTCTGGGTGCGTCTGGTGGCACTCAGATGGCGTTCTAAATTTGACTCGTCGGTTAAAAATTTTATCCAAGCATAAGTCTGTCTGGAGGTTTTACTTAATTGGGCTGGGGTGGCATTCTGTTGAGTGCAGATTCCTTCAATTGTGGCAACGGTTTCTTGAAGACTCTTGAGCAGTTGCTGTTTTTTTGAATGACTCTGTTGCGGATTGGCGACGATGGAGGCGATCGCGCCTAAAACCTGTTGTTGTTGATTGCGAATATTTTTCAGGCGAATTGGTTGTACAGATACGGATGGACTATTCTGGGATGCCACAGGCAGGTTGGATAAGTCGATTTGTGCCAGAAACTCATAAGCTTTGCGCGAGGGTGTCGGGAGTTGCGCGGGACTGATGTTGGCTTTGGCACAGATTTGGTCAATCTGGGCGAGGGTTTCTTGGATGAATTCCTGAAAACTCAGCAGGCGACTGGGGGGGACTCCTGCCTGTAACTGACTTCTGGCGATTTGTGCTGCTTTGACGATTCCCTGAATCCGAATCATACCGTTTCCTCCTGGGGCGATCCCCGTGGCGATTCATGTTTGAGGGTAACAGCAAAGGGATTGCTGCTGCAAATTCTCCACCGGGAGTGATCCCCGCAAGTAAAGACCCCTGTGATCGGGAGAGAAATTTTAGGGCTAAATCAGCTATTGCCAATTTATAATTACGGATAAAAAATTTATGAATTGCAGTAACTTTAATTTTGCATGGGCTATCTTTGAGGCTGAAACCCTTATAGAATGAGGGTTTTTAGAGGACGGCTTCAAATGTTAACACAATCTTAAGATTGATCCCCAATAATGTAACAAAAGGTTAATATCAAAGAGAGGGTTGCACTCAGCGCAGCCGAGTGCTGCGGTAATTTTATAAAAAAGAGGCTCTGAACAATGGCTCAACTCCAGGCTCCCGAAACAGCTATAGGTAACGGTACGGACATTCTTTGTTGCTACGTTAACATTACCAGCAAAATTCAGATTATCCGAATCTGTAATATTGCAAATTGGTATTTTGAACGGGTGATGTTTCCCGGACAACGGCTCCTGTTTAAGGCCCCTAAGCAGTCCCTGTTAGAAGTGCATACGGGAGGAACGGCAGGGGCGATTCTCTCGGATACGATTCCCTGCGATCGCCTGATTTGTGATGAATAGAAACAGCTTTAACTTGCTATTTTTTTTTGAGAAATGCAAGAAAGATGGGTAACCACAGATTACACAGATTTGCACTGATTAATTCTGTGATAATTAGTGTAATCTGTGGTTAAATGTTTAAAAATGGATTGCTGATGAGTGAACTTCGTGCTTTGATTTTTGATGTGGATGGGACTCTGGCTGAAACTGAACGAGATGCTCATCGTCCCGCCTTTAACCGGGCATTTGAAGAGGCGGGATTAGATTGGGAATGGTCGGTCGAGTTTTATGGAGAGTTACTGGAGATTGGCGGAGGGAAGGAACGAATCCGCCATTATGTGGAGCAGTATCAGTCAGATTTCCCGATTCCCAATCAGGATTTAGATCAGTTTGTTGTTGATGTGCATGAGATTAAAAATAAGTATTTTGGTCAGTTGGTGGTGGATAGAATTCCCTTACGTTCTGGGGTGATGCGGTTAATGCAGGAAGCGAAACGGGAGGGGGTGCGTCTGGCGATCGCCACGACTTCTGATCCCCATAATGTAAAAGCGTTGTTAACCAGTGCGATTTCGCCGGATGGTCCAAGTTGGTTTGAAGTGATTGCGGCTGGGGATATGGTTCCGGTTAAAAAGCCTGAACCGGATGTCTATCAATATGCTCTCCAGGCTTTAAATTTACAACCGGAAGATTGCTTGGCGATCGAGGATTCTAATCAAGGATTATTAGCGGCTCAAGCTGCTGGGGTGAAAACCGTGATTACGGTTAATAATTATACCCGCAATCAAGATTTTTCTGGGGCAGAGTTGGTGATTGATTCTCTGGGGGAACCGGATGAACCGTTTACGGTTTTATCGGGGGATGTCGGTGAGGCGACTTATTTTGATTTGGCATTGGCGCGAGAATTGCATCAGAGGGGATGAGTTGTTGGGGGGAGCATCTCAATTTTGCCTAAAAGGGGAATTTACACCTCTTGCTCCCCCTTCCCTCGTAGGGAAGGGGGCTGGGGGGTTAGGTCTCTTGAACAAATTGAGAT
Source organism: Oscillatoria sp. (assembly GCA_011390515.1). Lineage (GTDB taxonomy): Bacteria > Cyanobacteriota > Cyanobacteriia > Cyanobacteriales > Laspinemataceae > Laspinema. The sequence goes on along the minus strand of JAABSJ010000059.1, from coordinate 15,005 downwards.
GCTCCCGTTGTTGGGTTTGTTGGAATCATTTGTAGTGGGGAACGACTGAAGTCGTTACTACGAACATAAAGAAACGACTGAAGTCGTTACTACGAACATAAAGAAACGACTGAAGTCGTTACTACGAACATGAAGAAACGACTGAAGTCGTTACTACGAACATGAAGAAACGACTGAAGTCGTTACTACGAACATGAAGAAACGAATGTAGGGGCGATTCCCGAATCGCCCCTACATTGGGGGTTATAGGGAATCAATTTTTCGGGCGGTTTCTGATAGGTTCGCTTCTCGTTGACCTTGCGATCGCGCTTGGACACAGATTAATCCAATGGGGGTGGAGAGGATATCCGCTAGGGTGGCTTTTTTTGCAACTGCTTTTAAAGTATTCATCGGTAACTCTTTTAAAACCCAGCGAGTTAATCGATACAGATATTCCCGTTGGTCAAACTCTCTCATCAAATCAATCCCATGCAGTTCATGTAAGTAGCGATTGGATTTGCCATATCTGCGCCATTGACTTTGTAACTCTTTCAAGGTGGTCCGATGGCGATGTTTGACGATCGCCGTGGGGGCAAATTCTAACTTCCATCCCGTTTCTCTGAGAATACGCCAGCAGATATCCGCATCTCCTCCGGTTGTTAGATAACTGCGAAATAACCCAACTTCGCCAAAAATTGAGCGGCGAATGCCCAGATTGGCGGTTTGTCCGTAGGGACAAAAGGGATGAGCTAAAGTATGTTTTTGGGAGAGGGTTTCTTCCCGTTCGGAATGTTGTTCTAGGAGGGTATTTCCCGGTAAGGCGGCAATTTCTCCGACGACAATGCCAATTTGGGGGTTAACAAAGGGCTGAATTAAGGATAATAACCAGTTGGGTTCGGGACGACAATCGGCATCGGTGAAGGCGATGAATTCCCCGGTGGCGGCGCGGATGCCGGTGTTACGGGCGGCGTAGGAACTTTGGATTTGAGGTTCGCGATCGGGACGAAGGTTGATTTCCGGGGTGTTTTGAACCGCATCTTGGAGGAGGGTTGGGGTGCGATCGCGGCTATTATTATCCACCAGAATATACTCGACTTTCTCCGGGGGATAAGTTTGCGATCGCAAGCAGTCTATCAAGTCCGGTAAATCCTGTTCGCCATTATAAACCGGCACCACGACGGATACCGGAGGCAAAAACGAGGGAGGCATCGGTTGGGGTGTTGTTCCAGCGTTCATAGGACGGTATCATACCAAATCCGGTTGTTAAAAGTTGATTTTCTTTCTTAGCCCGCGCAGGCGGGCTTCGTCCGTATAGCCCCACCCTTTAGGGTGCGGGTTTTAACTTTTTTAACCCATTTTAAATGACAATGGCGCACAATCGTGCGCCATTGGAGGGGAGTCATTGCACCGAATCTGAACGCGAATTAACCTAAAGTCAGACCGAGGATAGCCAGAACCCCACAAATCACATAAAATGCAGCGACGATTTCCAATTCTGACCAGCCACTCAGTTCTAAATGATGATGAATTGGAGCCATTTTAAATAAGCGTTTGCCAATGCCATCGGGTCCTTTGGTGGCTTTATAATAAAGCACTTGGGCAATCACCGAGAGGGATTCCACAAAGAACAGTCCACTGATAATAAATAAAGCCCACAGACTATCACTGGTGAGGGCAACGGCAGCTAAGGCCCCGCCCAAGGCTAGAGACCCGGTATCCCCCATAAAGACTCGCGCTGGGTTGCGATTATAGGCGACAAAACCGAGACAACTCCCACTGATGCAGGCACAGAAAATGGCTAAACTGGGATGGGTGGAGGCGACTAATGCACCTAATCCTAGAAAGGCGACTGCCCCGGTTCCTCCCATTAATCCATCCACGCCATCGGTTAAATTTGTGGCATTACTTTCCGCAACTAGGACGAATTCGGCTAGGACCCAGAAGAAGAAACCCAAGGGCAAAACGATGCCAAAGGGGAGGGTAATATTGGTAATAGTTGAGGGTTGAGTTAAGGCCAATGCCAAACAAAAGAGTGCGCCGAAACCGAATTGTAAGGCCAATTTCATTTTGGGAGAAATGCCTTTATTGGACTTGCGCCGGAGAATTTGCCAGTCATCCAACCAGCCAATAAAACCATAACTGAGGGTGAGGGCGACTGCCGCAGTCGCCTCCGGTGCAAACCCTGACCAAATCAGCGCCACCAGAGTTGCCACCGGAATAAAAAACACCCCGCCCATTGTCGGAGTGCCTGCTTTTTTCAAATGACTTTGAGGACCATCCTCTCGAATCACTTGTCCAGTTTTGAGTCGTTGCAGGGCGGGAACCACCCAGTACCCGACAGCAACGGTTGCCAAAGTACAGGCAAACAGGGGGAGGGTCAAGGTTTCACCAAAATTGGCGACTCTCCCACTCAACCCATCCAGGATGAGCGATGCCCCAGTCACGGCAACGGTTAAGAGCCAAAATAAACGAGTTCCTGACAGGTTCAACGACTGAACCGATCCCATTTTTGCGTCCACTGATTTAATATCCTCACTCCACACAGACTGTTACTCCAAGCTCGGCGATCGCTTCTCCGGTGAATCTCCCTATAAAATACTCCAAAACCGCACAACAGGTTCAAGCGGGAGAGTTGCACGCCAAGAGACCTCTCCCCGGCCCTCTCCTAAGAGGAGAGGGAGAATCAAGAGATCTCTTCCCGGCCCTCTCCTAAGAGAAGAGGGAGAATAATCCAATTTTTTTCTGGCTGTAAGGCCCTCTCCGGCTCCCCCTTCCCTCGTAGGGAAGGGGGTTGGGGGGTTAGGTCTCTTGGCCTCCAGAGTCAAAAAACCGGGTAAAAGTCAGCAGTTTAGTCTTCCTCGACTAACTCATTATCGTCATCATCGTCATCGTAGGTGTTATCTTCCACAGACATGAGTGCAGCAATTTCTTCTTCATCAATGGCATACTCACTCTCTTTTTCTTCCCGGGCAATCAAGCGACCATTGGATTCTAGCCAATCAAGGATAGACGTTTCTTGTTGCAAAGGAATCACATCAGCAATTTTATAACGAGATTCTTCGCGTAGAGACGGGTTGTACATCTAAAACTCCTGAAAGTAAAGTCGCTCAAACTTAACGAGATCGGGCAAACTGTGGCGGGAGTGGGTGTTCCGGGGAGTGACCCCTTCCTATTCAGAAGTTTGGAGACTCCGGCGGTGTAGCCCTTGTCAACCCCTGTCAACAGCTTCTGGGAAGCAGAGACGACCGGCTGACCCGTAACAGTACCCCTTGACAATTTTACCGGAAATCGAGTCAACATCCCCGGCATTCCCAACAGAATGGCCTCCATAATGGTAGAAGCTGCTGAGTTGAACTTGAGGAAGTCTGAATGATTGGCAAAACGGAATTATTAGAGGCGATCGCCGGGAAAAATCGCGGAATACTCGCCACCCCCTCCCAAAAACAAGCCATTCTGGCAGCGGTTTCCCAACTGGAGGACCGCAACCCCAACCCCCGTCCCGTGGAAGCAACGGATCTGTTAGGGGGAAATTGGCGACTGCTTTACACCACCAGCGACGAACTCCTGCGTCTCGATCGCTTTCCCTTGGCAACCCTAGGCCAAATCTATCAATGCGTTCGTCCCAATCAAGGCAAAATTTATAATATTGCCGAAATTTCTGGATTGCCCTACTTAGATGTTTTAGTCAGCGTCGCCGCTCGATTTGAAGTAGTTTCTGAACGGCGAGTTGATGTAAAATTTGAGCGGGCCGTTGCCGGATTACAGCGTCTCATTGGGTATCAATCCCCCAACGCCTTCATCGACGAAATTGAAACCGGCAAAAAATTTCTCGCCCTAGATTTCCAAATTCCCTCCGGAGAACAACAAGGGTGGTTAGATATCACCTATCTCGACTGCGACTTGCGGATTGGAAGAGGAAATAAAGATAGTGTTTTTGTCTTAACCAAATCATGATGAATCCCCAGGCAACCCGAGAAGATTTTCCCGTCAATAGCCAAAATCGCCTCTCTCAAGGCCAACTGAATATGCTGCAAACTTGCCCGCGCAAGTTTCAATATACTTATCTGGAACATCTCTCTTCCCCCGTCACCCCCAACCAACGGGAAAAAATGGCTTGGGGGAGTCGGTTTCACCTGTTAATGCAGCAACGGGAACTCGGGTTACCCGTGGAAGTGTTGCTGCAAGCTGATGAACAGATGCAACGGTGTTATACCGGGTTACTGGAGGCTGCACCGGACCTGTTTGAACCGGAGTCTTTAGGACAGCAACAATTTCGAGCAGCGGAACATCGGCGTATTATGAATTTTCAAGGGTATTTATTCACGGTTATTTATGACTTAATTATAGCCGATGACACCTGCGCCCAAATCCTGGATTGGAAAACCTATCCCCTGCCTAAAAAAGACCGCACCCTAGAAGAGAACTGGCAAACGCGCTTGTATCCATTTGTGTTGGCAGAAACCAGCGATTATGCACCGGAAGACATTACCATGACCTATTGGTTTGTGCAATCTGCCGAAACCGGGAATGATCGCCAGTCTAAGTGCGAATCTTGGACGTTACAGTACAATCGCCTGAAACATCAACAAACTGCCCAGCATCTCACTCATTTGTTAAATCAATTAAACAGTTGGACCGCAGACTATGAAAGCAGAAAGCCATTTCCCCAAGTTGCTGTAACGGAGGGAATCTGTTACGCTTGTCCCTTTCTCACCCGCTGTCAGCGTGGAGGCAATTCGGGGTTCCGGGTGCATGAAGGCGATCGCCTCCCGGCTTTTTCTGACATTGAAGAAGTAGCACTCTAACTCACATATAAGGCGATCGTCTCGCATCTTTCTTTTGAATATTGCCAGTTAGAACGTGAGAGAGCCAGATGTAAGTGTCCCTCGCACCACCTTACATCTAGCTCTCTAGGTGGGTTACTGAAATCCCTTCCTAAAAACCTTCCGATACTTAACCCCAATCCCCACAAAAATTACCCCCAATAGAAACAATACCATCCATCCCATCAACAAAACAAAAAATTGCACCCAAGACGGAACAAACCCCCGCAATCGAGACCAAGTGGCGAAAATATTCCCCTGCATCAAGGCTGAAATTCCATAAAGCAACTGGACTTCTACCCCATCCGGTCCTAATTCAAGGGCCCGTTTAATCGCAGGTTCCCCTTGTCGCGGATGCCAACCATACAGATTTACAAATCCTAAATAAGCATGAGCATAAGGATTTTCTGAATCCAATTGCACCACTCGTTCAAACGCAGAAATCGCCCCATCCACATCCTGCTGCAAAACTAGACTAAAGGCTAAATTATAGGCTAATTCTACATTTTCTGGATTTTGTTCTAAGCGATATTTCAAGGATTTTTCTGCTTGAATCAGATAATCTTGAATCGGGTCATATTGATTCACCCGTCCCATGTCATCAAAAATAAACTCCAACGCCTCCGGTCCTTGGGGTAATGCCGCAGACAGCGATCGCAACTGAGTGTTCCAATCCAGTTCCGGTGCCGGAGTCGCCGTTGCTGCCGGATTGATGGCGATCGCCACCGTCGGCACCTCAATCTCCTGAGTTTCCCCAGTTTTTCGATTCAAATAAGTCGCCGCCAAGGTATAAGTTCCCGGGGTCACATCCGCTGGCGGTAACATCGCCATCCGTTCTATCACCTTCGCCTGTAACGGTGCCGTTATCGCTTGTAACTCACCTTTGCCAATCCCATGATCATGCAACCAAGACTCACTCAACGAGGGAGATGCTGCCGGACCCTGCAACTGCCAAGTTAAAACAACCACTCCATCACGCAACAAGTCCCAATCTCCCCTCCATTCATAAATCACCGGAACCGGCACACCAGGAGGAGATTGCGCCGGAACCGTCACGCGATCGAGGGTAATCATTCCCTCTGTTGCATCTGCCTCCCCTGCCTCAACCGTGACCATCGGCAAGCGATGATGATACAAATTGAGGGTACTCTGATCGGGTAATGGCCAACTCGCCTGTAGCTCAAATTCACCCCCAGTTTCTACCAATTCAACGATCGCCCCTTGTGCCTCCGTCGGGACCGAACCCTGATTTCCCGTTTTGGTCAAAAACCAATCCAGCGATCGGGCATCTTGGACAACGTGCGATCGCCTTGTACCCACCTGCCTACCATACACTTGAAACCGTTGCAAATTCCCATAATAATTCAAATTATGCTGATTAATCATCGGCGTCGAAGGTAACACCCCCAAAGTCGATCGCAAATAGGGAGTGGTTTCCATAATTTCTGCGATCGCCTCCCGATGCGGCCAATCGGGTCCCCGATAGGCATGATGAGATCCCATATCGGGATGCCACTCATAAACCGGCCACACATCGGCCAAAATCAACACCAGCGCCGCAGTACCAGTCCCCCAGCGCAACCATTTTCCCCAATTGCGGGGAAACAGCATCAATCCATAAGCTAACACTAAAGAAACAACCGGCAGATAGGGTAAAACATACCGAAAATCTTTATTCAGAATTAAAGAAAATAATACATAAGACCCGACCCCAAAAATGGCCAACCATTTGAAGGGAGAATTAAAATGGCTTTTCCAGACTGGATTTTCCAAATCTGCTGTCAACTCAGCAAAGTGGCGATCGCCTCGTGAACGCCACCAATAGAACAGAAAACCCGCCACAGGAACCACCAGAAACGGCCAGGATACATGATGAGGGAGTTGTTCGGCATAAAATGTCCAAGCGGGAAGCGTATAAATGGCCGGGTCACCTTCGACGACTGCCGCCTGAATTGCGGCCCGTTGACTCCCGGTGAACACCAGCAACCAATTCGTGCCATACCAGGGATACATCACCAACCCAGTCAGGAATCCTGCCCCCAGTAACTGTAGGAATCTAATCCAACGCCGGTCTTTAATCGTACTCACAATGACCCAGACAATGGGTGTGATTAGAAAGAATAAAGCCGTTTGTTTGATCATCACAGACAACCCTACTGACAATCCCAAGACCATCGCCCAAAACCAAGATTGACAAGCAGGAGACTTCAGAAAACTGGAAATTGTATGGGGAGGGGGATTTTTCGAGGGTAAAGATGTTAATTCTAACGGTTCGGTGACTTTCCATCGGGTTAGGGAATAGAAAGAAAATGTCACTAAAGCAGTCAGGGGAAAATCTAGGAGAAAATCCAGACGGGCATGATATAAACCGGGAAACATCAGACATAATGCTGCCGCCCAGATGCCTATATTTCGGTTAAACAGTAATCGACCTAAACCATAGACTGAAGGGAGTAAAATTGCGCTAAAGAGGAGGTAAACCAGGGTGGCATGGTCCGCCTCGATCCCAAATAAATTGTGAAAAAATGCCGTAAGGATATAAGTGCCCGGTGGGATTTTCGAGGAGAGTAACCATAAACTGCGCCACCACTCCCCGGAAAACCACTGAGGGGTTTGTAATGCCTGCCAGTAGTTTAAGGCCCCCGTTAAATAATCCGCCTGATCCCAAGAGGGAATTGAGCGATCAATGGCAAACCAGAGGCGATCGCCGAATGCCCCTAGCAACCATAAACCTGCGATCGTCAACCAACCGTGACGTTTTTGATAGTTCTTCACCCGCCAAAATCCTCCTGATTTTCCTCGAAAATTAGAAATCGCCACCCGGAACGCTGTAGATACACCAGGGTACTCCGAATTCCCACCCATTCAGCAGCAATCCTCACCGGATTCTATGCTAGATTGCCACTTATATGATGGTGATCAACAATGGCAGACCCCAAAAATCAAATTTTCCTTTCCCCGATTTCTGCTCAGTCTGCCAGAAATTTTATGGAGTCTCTTGAGTTATCGTTTCTTCATGGTTAAATCTTTTATGCTCAACTTCCGCTTAGTCTCGATCGTTCCCGCCACCGCCTTGGCGATCGCCATGAGTGCCGCCAGCGTAGGCGCTCAAAATATGTACAACCCCATCCGGTTGCCATCCAATAATGAAATCACAGATACCTTATCTGAAAGAGATATTCCCACGGGACAAGGTGGATTTGCCCGGGATTATGTCGTCAGCTTGCAACCCGGAGAGCATATCTTCGTCGATCTCCTTTCTGATGGCTTTGACACCATCGTGACCCTAATCGGACCCAATGGCATGATCATCGGAGAGAATGACGATGGCCCTGATGGGACCACCAACTCCCTCCTCTGTACCCGCATCACCGAAGGCGGCAATTATATCGTTCGAGTCCGAGCCTTTGGCGAAGGAGGAATCGGATCGTTTACCCTCAAAGTCACCCGCCTGCGACCTATCTAACCCCGTTTGGACGTAATAGCGTTTGTAGCTACAAATATTACGTCCAAAAAAAAATTTCAAAAAACGCTTGCCAACCACCAAAATGTTTGCTATGTTAGTTAAGCATGAAAAAACAAGCCGGGATAGCTCAGTTGGTAGAGCAGAGGACTGAAAATCCTCGTGTCACGAGTTCAAGTCTCGTTCCTGGCATAGCTTAAAGCGCTGAAATCCCTACAATGTAAAGGGTTCAGCGCTTTTTACTTTTTGGGGGGTTTTTGCTCATTTGGTGACAATTGGTGGCGATCGCCGCGTTTGACTACACAAATCGACGCCGGAAACCCTTAACCTGTAAAGAATCCAGTCTGCTTGCCTTCCGTTTTACGACATTTTGACTTCATTTTGACGACACACGCAAAAAGGCTGATAATTGAAACAGGCATCAGAGGCAGCATCATGAAAAATTTCTGGCCCAGATGGATACCTTATCCGGTCTCGATTGTTCGTGCTACGGTTGTCTGCGGAGTGTTTTTCCTTTTTATTAGCTTGGTCGCATCTTCTATTCAGGAAGAGGCTTTGTATTGGTATTATTATGGAGGGGAAATACCCCCTGAATTAATAGGCGCAGCTTTTTTGGGGTGGATTATTATCCTGCCCGTTGTTACTTTTCTTCGCCACTGGTTTTCCGGCGTCTTTGACGAAAAATATTATCAAAATCATCATCCTTTTATTCCGGGTTGGAGGAGCTTGTGGGAGGGGATAGCTGCTCTGTGGGTTGCAACCTTGGGATTTATGGTTCTGGGCTTATTGCTTCCCTTAACTGGTGACAATTCTTGGATTGTCATTGGTCTTTGGGTTGGTTCTATGGCTTACATCTACCACATCGGATATCTCTTCGGACAGTGGCTGGCCGATCGCAAGGCTATCAAGGTAGAGCGCAAGGCGGCACGGAAAAAAGCAAACGAGGAAGCGCAGGCGGCGAAGGAACGGGCTAAGGCTCAGAAGCGAACTTCAAAATCTCCGGTTCAACCGGCGATCGCACTCTCAACCGAGGAGGTCTTTGACGATATGTTGAAGGCGCTCACCGAAAAAGAGAAGCGGGGCCGTCGCCGTTAATCCATCTGACCGGACCAAAACCATGACAAACACTCAGCAAGAGATTATCAAAAAAGGATATCAAGCCTTAATCGATGCATTAGGAGTCGTCGATACCATTCGGTTTATTCAATACTTTAGTCCGGGACAGGGTGACTATACCCAAGAGCGTCATCAATGGCTGGAAAAAATGTCATTAAACGATATTTTACTCGCCATGAAGCAGTCCGAACAAAACGATAATAATCAATATGATGAAATCATCGGAGATGAGGAGTAAAAGATATTCATAAAAAGTTGATGAATTGAACACTGCCCTGTCTTCGTCCACAGGAATTGTGATGAGTTCCGGGCGGACAGTTCCCGGACCTCACCACCAACCCTGCCTAAAGCAAAGAACGATAGTGAGAGAGTTCGCGGGTTGCCTCCTGTGCCATCTGACGACGGAGAGACAGGGGTAAAATCACCTCCCCATTCGGTCGCCAAGAGCGTAAGCGCATTCGGACATTAATATCCCCCTCGCGAATCCAGGCTCGATAATAGGCATCGGTCTCACTGCGGTTTGCTAAAACTTGCAACGCTGCCGTGCGATCGCCCTCATCCTGGACCTGCCGCCTCACCAAATCCCGTAATGAGTCATACTCCACCGCCTCAAACGTCCCATGACGCACCGTCCCCTCCACATAGCGACGGGCAAAATCCCGAGGAAAGCGCAACAACAGCAACTTACGCGGCAAATAAAAATTAAACCCCCAAGCCGCCTCCAACTCCGCCTCCACCTCCTCTGATATCGGTAAATCCCCCGCCCGTCGCATCTCCCGCAACAGCTTGGGAATCTGGGGGTCACCCCAAGCTAATACGGTGAGTTTGGGGGAGGTGATGCGGTCTAAGCGATAATTGTGCCAACCCATCTCCCCTGAAGGGGTTTCTCCCCAAGCGCTGAGATATTTAGCCCGTCGCACATAATGTAAGCAAACCGGATAAGTGGTAAATTCCACGATTCCATCCTGGGCCAAATCATAGTCAAACTGCACCACCCCGGAAGAAGAAGTGCGCCACAGTTGTTCCAGTTGGTCCTGATAGGTATCCACCTGTTCTTGCACCTCGGGAGAAAGGATGTAATCCAGGTGGATGAAAATCCGCCGTTGTCCTCGGTTGTCGAGAAGTTGGGCCGGTTCTGCATCGGAGGAGACTTGTTCCCATAAAGATTGGATCAGCACTTCTAAATTGGGCTGAATAAAGGAAATATCTTCCAGTAACGGCAGCAATTCCCGGACTTGGGCGAGGGATAACAATACGGCATCCGCTTGCGGGGCGATCGCCCGATGTAAAGCAGGCAAACTCGGCAATTCTTGCAGCGAGATACAGCGATATTTCCCTCGGGATACCGACTCCAACCAGCCGAGTTCCGCCAGTTGCTTCAAATCATCGCGAATCGAACGGTGCACTGTGGTAAACGGCGCTTGTTGCACCAGTTCCTCTAGTTCCTCCGTTGCCAACCCACTCAAGTGGATGACATCCGGCATCCAAGACTCCGGGGACTGTTCGGCAGTTAACAGCAATTCCGTGACAGTTCGGTGACAAATACAGTTGCCATCGGTGCATTGGTATGACAACTCTTCTGCGGTCAAGAGGTCACTTTTGCCGTGAGTGGGAGCAAACAGGCGATCGCGCAGATGGGGATAACCAAAAGGCTGCGGTAAGTCCATCGCCCAAGGGGACCTCTCTCCATAGAGTTGGGTTAATAGGACCCACAACCGCAGCGATCGCAACAACCGATTCCCAAGCTGTCCCCCCGCCAACCACTGCAAAATATCCGGACTGGGGGGATAAGTAAAACTACTATGCAGCATTTACGAAGACCCATTACCAATACGGAGGCTAGACTAACACAGCATTATTCAATATTTACGGGGGATCGGCGGGAGACCTCGTGGCAGCATAGGTAGAAAAATTATGGTCAAATGCTTATTGAAGGTCGTAGCTCTCTAATAAACATTTGACTGGTGCAGTTTTGAGTCCCCTTGCGGGGAAGGTGTTGAAAGTTGAAACTGATTTAAGGATTCCACTAACGGAAGAAAGCGAGTTTCAATCCCCTTTCGGGTGTAATATCCTAGCTTCATTAAATCTTCATAGATATTATAGAGCTTTTTCTTCCACAAGTCAAGGGGGATGAGGTAGAATATGAAAATTACTAATTATGAGGTGTCTGATGAAAAGACGAGACAAGCCCCACCCCCCCCTAAGTTCCCCAACTGATTTAAGTATTCGTGGTAACCGAAGATTAGCGAATTTACAAGAGAAGAACGACAAAATGACCTACATTGATTTTCACTTCACGACTTTCTCTCCCCAACCCAATAGCTTGAATGGCTTTCTGCTGAGTCATTCCACTCCGGAGTATCAACTTGCATTACCGATAGTTGTCCCTCCGTTTAACCTGTCCTATACCTTCTCAAGTGATCCGGATAAAGAAACTGACACGGATCTAGGGATGAACCTCTCGTCTATGCCTAAAGCCGAGATATTCCCCAATTGTCAGCCTTCCGGCAAGACTGAGCACGTATCCTCACTATTGGTTCAAGTTTGGACTCGCCTAATTGATGCGTTGAGTCCCCGGTTAGACATTTCCTTTGAGTTAATTTGTAAAAGTGTTGGTTTGAAGTTGCGCTTCAAAGCCGCATATAAATAAGATTGCTCCTAAAAGTTTTGACTATACCTATCGAGGGCTTTGCTCGGGGGCCTAGTCAGAACTTTGGAGGATCCAGCTTTTGACTGAGGAATAGGGATGGCGCAGATACAATTGTGCGCTATCCCTGAATTAGCAATAAGCTGTATTAGTTTAAACCAAATAGGGAAACAGTGATTTATGGATTTCCTCTTTATATATAGCTGATCTCAAGAAGTTGCATCAGTCGGGGGCTACCTCTTACATCAGAATATAAGATCGTAAGGCTTTTTGCTCTTAGCTGACTGACTTCGATTAGCTATAACAGTAGCACGCACGCGCTCTGATGAGAGCGCGCAATTAGGGTTCAGCAGATGACGCCCCTAACTCCTGCATCTATGGCTAACCTAAAACTCGGTCAACACAACCTACAACCGATTCCCAAGCTGTCCCCCCGCCAACCACTGCAAAATATCCGGACTGGGGGGATAAGAAAAACTCGCGCTCATTTATGGAAGACCCCTCTTCAATGCCCATGCTATAGTAACACAAAGTCCAAGTTCAGGAAATCCCCATGACAGAAACCGGCATCCACCTGGAAATCACTCAGCAAAAGACCCCAAGTGGGTTGAAATATCAACAACTCACCATAGAATTGACCCGCAGCGATCGCGTGATTTATCCCGCAGAACTGAGCAAGTTAGAATTACCGAAAGGCATCGACACCACCCAGGGAATCGTGATTAATGGACGCGCTCCCATTTGGCTGTATGGCTACTTAATCCACGAATTACATCCGACCGCCTGGGTGGCCTGCAACGACCCCAGACTCGGGGCTGTCGTGGTTGCCACCCATTCTAAAACCATGAAAATCGGTCAAGTTATTCCCCTAAAAGACCCGGGGGAAACGTTGAATTCAGCCTTAATGATAGTAGGACCACCGGACAGCGGCAAAAGCATTTTATCTCATGCTTTATTTCAAGCCCTATTAGAAATAGAGCCGAATATTTACCTCCAACGGGCCAACTGGGATGGGGAAGGGAATTATGTCTTGGAACTGGCCCAAGATGCTGACCCGGAGATATTTAAGGCGGCGAATAAGGGGGGATTGACTCCGGAGTTTTTCCCGTATCACGCCCAAGCGATTCTCAATCTCAGACGTAATAAAAATTTAACAATTGTGGATGTTGGAGGCATGGTACAACTAGAGAAGCAACCGATATTAGAAGCCTGTACACATTATTTAATTATTAGTTCCAAACCCGAGGCGGTGGAACCGTGGCACGAATTTTGTCGCGATCGGGGAAATTTAATTCCGGTTGCCGTTATTCACAGCCGTTTAGAACCATGCCAAACTATTCACCAAGAGCAACCTTATTTAGAAATCACCTGCGGTCCCTGGGTACGGGGTGGGGCCACAGCAGTTCCCGAGGTGCTGATGGAACGGGTTCAGGCATTGCTGGGTTCTTCCCTATAGGTGTTAGAGAGTTTTCTCTATGATTTTTGTTGACTGATATTCCCTAATATAGAGTAATTATGACCTCGCTTTCTCATGCACAAGCGTTATCCATTGCCCAAGAAGCCGTTTTATTATTAGGACGCTGGGCCGGTGCTTCTCCGTCAATACCAACCGCAACTGCTGATTCTAAGGCTGTTATCCAAGCAAAAGTTCTTTTAAAATGGCCCCAGGATAGTCGGTCCAACCTAGAAAAACAGGTTAAGCCTTTGCGCTTGCTGTTTGATGCGGTTAATTTGTCCAACGGTCAAGGCAAAAAAAACCACTACTGGCCGGTTTGCTACATAGAAGATATGGAAGATGACGAAAGTTATCCCCCTATTCCCTATCCGCAGCCCAATGCTGACGACTTAGACCCAATTAAACCTCCTATTCAACAGGCGATCGCCTGTTTACAGCTAGAGGAGTGGAATAATCTCTCGTTATTGATGCTGATTTTAGAAAAATTTGGCTCTTATGTTAGTTTTGGAGAGCAAGATAATGTTTCGTTACTCGATTTGACCCGAACTACGGCAGCGGTGGCGGCGGCACTGGCGAACCAACCCGATGCTAAATGTTTAACGTTGATTGCTGGCGATTTATCGGGGATTCAAAAATTTATCTACACTATTTCTTCCGATGGAGCCTTAAAATCCCTGCGCGCTCGCAGTTTTTATCTGGAACTGGTGACTCAAGAGGTGGTAGAGCAACTGTTGTCAGCATTGGATCTGCCCAGGACTAATGTGATTTATGCTGGTGGGGGTAATTTGTATTTACTTGCGCCGGGGGATGACGAGACAACCGTTAAAAACACGATTGCCCAAGTCCGCGATCGCTTTAATGAATGGTTGCGAAAAACATTTCAAGGCAAAATCTTTTTAGCCCTGGATTGCTTGCTCTTTCCCACCCAGGCAGTGGGAACACCAGACTTTGCAAAAGTATGGGAAACAGCGACTCAACAATTGGCCGGACAAAAGTCTCGGAAGTTTCAGAGTCAAATTGCTGAACTGGTTAAACCGAAACCTGCTTATGAACCTTGCCGCGTATGCCATCGCGATGATCTTCTGAGTCTCAAACGGTTGAACCCTCAAGAACTTGATTCTTGTATGGCCTGTTGGATGTGTCGGACCATGTTTGACTTGGGGGCCCAATTATTTAAAGTCAAGGCGATCGCCCGTTCCAAACGATCCACAATTAAAGGAGCTAAAGACCGATTGAGCATTGGGGGAACCTTTTATTACTTATTTGAAGAATGGAAAACCGCCAACACTATAGCGAATGAGGATTCTACCTTATTTTTAGTCAACGACTGGACCCTTGAACACTACCGCACTGGCAACGCGGTCCCCCTATTGCTAGGAAATTACGGACAGCGCTGTACAGCATCCAGCGCGGATAATGCTCAACTCCAATTTATGAATGCCCGCGAAATGGCCAAAGAAGCCAAGGGTATTAAAAGAGTGGCCTCTTTGCGAATGGATGTAGACAATTTAGGCAAGATAT